>NZ_QEQK01000016.1 GCF_003151135.1 Abyssibacter profundi | reverse complement strand
CTGCTCAGGTCGGCGCGCCTGCGGCGCGACGACTGCCCTGCGATGCTCGCCGGCGACGGGCGGGTCGGAAACTCGCCCGCTGCGCGGGCTCAAACAGCCGACCCGCTGATCCGTCGCCGGCTGCGCGTCTCGGCTGAGCACAGGCACGGAAACCCCTGCAGTTCGGCGGGATATGGACTCGACCCCGTGTCACGTGGCCGAGCATCGCAGCAGGCGGTGGACCTGTCGGCGCGCAGCGCCGAGCGAGGCAGGGATGCCGAAGCCGTTGCAGCCGGGCCAGGACGGCCCGTCTGCAACGCCCACCGACTGCGAGAAGCGCAGGGCACCCGCCGCCGGACAGGCGGCGGGCCACGTGATCGGGCGCCGTTTCTTTTCGCCGGTTTTCTTTGGGCGCGCAAAGAAAATCGGCTCGCCCGGCAGGGCGAAATCTGACCGTTTGCGAACTCAGACCAGTGTAGGAACGTTTCGCTTCGAACAAAGGCATGCAAGGAGCTGCGTCCCGCTACTTTGTGATGGCTCCTTGGCCCACACCCCTTGTCGCCAGCGTGTACCGCCGGGATGCGGGTGCTACTGAAGACCTGCGCGCTGCACCGCCCGTGCCTGTGTTTACACCAATAGCCAGCAGCCGGAGGGGAGGCATACACCACCACCCGCCCCGGCGACCAGCCCTACGCGATCAGAACTTCAATGCCATATCGACAATCACCGACCGCGCAACTCCCGGAGACTGGTCTTTGATAAACGACGTGTGATCCCGAATGGTTTCATCCAGCAGGTTGCGCCCTCGCAGGCCAAACACCAACGCTGCCGCCGAGCGCACCGTCCAGGTCAGGTCGGCGTCTAGGCGTGTGTAGCCGGCGGTTTCGGTTTCCAGTTCGGCCGTGTCGTCCTGGGTGAGGACGCGGGTCAACCGCAGGTCGGCACCCAGTGACAGGCGCTGCCAGTCCAGCCCCAGGCCGATGCGTGACGGCGTGATGCGGGGTAGCGGGCCGCCGTTATCAAGTTCGCCGCTGACGGTGTCGGCGAATAGCCGCGGGCGCCAGTTGCCCAGCGTGGTGGATTGCAGGGCCAGCACGCTCAGCGAGGCTTCGGCGCCGGCGAAGTTGGCGTCTTGCTGTGTGTAGCGAACGTAGAGCAATTCACCATCGGCTTCGGCCATCCCTTCTTCGTCCACCCGGTCGGGTTCGCCATCCGGTAGCAAGCTGTCGGTGCTGCTCTGGTAGATGTAGTCCTGGTAGCGGGTAACGAAGCCGGTGAGCTCGGCGTCCACCCGGTCGCCATGCCAGTGCAGGGTCACGTCCAGGTTGTTTGCGACCTCTTCGGTCAGATCGAGATTGCCAACCTCGAAGGTTTCGGTGGCCAGGTGCGGGCCCAGCGAGTACAGCTCCTGCGAGGAGGGGGCGCGTTGGGACCGGGACAGTGAAACCGCAACGTTGGCGTGATCGCCGAGTGCGTAATTGCCGCCCAGGGACAGCGATACGGTTGAGAAGTCGCGGGCCGGTTGGTTGCCCGTCGGGTCGTGATCCGTGTTCTCCAGCCGTAATCCAGCCTCCAGTCGTAAGGCATTGAGCTGCCATTCCTCGACGCCAAAGACACCCAGTGAACGGGTCTGGACGGTGGGCACAAACGCTTCTTCTCCCACGGCGGAGAAGTCGGCATCCACCCACTGCACACCCAGCACGCCGGTCAGCTGGCCGATGGGCGCATGCGTGGCTTCGAGACGAAACTCGGTGCCATCATTACCGAAGACCGTGCCGGGTTCGCCCGAGGGTTCTATTTCCGTGTGTTCGTAGTCACTGAGGACCAGCGCGCCGCGTAGACGGGTGAATCCCGGCAGCGGATCGAATATTTCCAGTTTGGCGTCGTAGCGCGTCTGTTGCAGGTCGATGCGCACCCCGCCTTCTTCCTCCCCATGTTCCTCGTCGTGGCCCGCTTCGCCTTCGTGTTCTTCTTCATGCTCATGGGCATGGCCCGGCACGCCGTAGTGGGTGTCGTAGCGGGTGATAGCCAAGCCGACATGGCCCCAATCGTCGACCCAGGAGGTTCCCAGCGCGAAAGACTCCGTTTCCGTGCTGGAGTTTTCCAGTCGGTTAGTCGGGCCTTCGGCGTGTTCTTCATGCACCTCTTCGGGGGCTTCTCCCTCGTGTGCCTCTTCCTCGTCTCGGACCGAGCCGGCCGGAATCTTGAGGTCATCGGTGTTTCGGATCAGGCCGTCGAGATGCACATTGAGCCGGCCGATGCCGAACTCGGTGTGGCCATAAGTGGTGAGTGCTTCCGCCCCGTCGTCATAGCGCATGCCCAGTGAGCCGCCGATTTGTTCGACCGGCTCAGTGGGGATCGTGTCGGACACCACGTTGACGACTCCGCCGATCGCGCCGTTGCCATACAGCAGGGCAGCGGGACCACGCAGCACTTCGATCTGGCGCGCACGAAAGGGCTCGGTGGAAATATTGTGGTCAGGGCTGACCGTGGAGGCGTCGAGCACGCCCACACCGCCGTCCAGCACACGGACGCGGGGGCCCGACTGGCCACGAATCACGACCCGGCCGGCACCTGGGCCGAAGCCGGCGTTCGCAATGCCCGGTTGTCGATCCAGGGTTTCGCCCAACGTGGCGGCGCGCGCGCGGTCCAGCGCATCCCCCACCAGGACATCAACGGGACGGGTGGAATCGAGTTCCCCCCGGTCGGCGAAGGGTTCGGCGGTGACCGAGATCGGTTCAAGCTCCAGCGGTTGCTCGTCAGCAACGGCTACGGGCAGATGGCTGGTCGCGATCACGGCCAGCGGGAAAACATATCGGTTCATCGGATGTGTACTCCTGATGGACCCGGGTTCGGGGCCGGTCGAAGCGGAAATCGGTGCGTCGACGTCGGCGACGTCACGCGGCAGAGCATCCAGCGGTTTTCGGGTCAGGTGTACAGCGGCGGGCCGCGCAGAGCCTGTGATGCCCAGGCCACCCGCTGCAGAGCGGCGATTGGTAGCGGAGCATCGCCCTGCGCACGGTGTTGTGACGGGCCGACGGCACCCGTGGATGCCGGGGGCGTTGTGACCTTCTGGGCCACATGACAAAGCGCACAGAGTTGGTGGGCAGGTTCCAGCGCATGGTCCGCCGCATGCGTGGCAGCGCTCCACTGCAGGGCAAGCAGAGCAACGGCAACAACCTGCAATAGAGATTGGCGGACGGGCGTGCGCATCCCGCGTATTCTGCATGGCCCTATCGGACAAGCAATGCCGGAGCCGCATGAAGCTCGAATTCACCAAGATGCATGCCCTGGGTAACGACTTCGTCGTGATCGACGCCACGCGTGCGGCGGTTCCACTCACGGCCGGGCAGGTCCGCCGCCTGGCTGATCGTCGCCGGGGTGTGGGCTGTGATCAGGTCTTGCTGGTCGAACCGACGGATGAGCAGGGCGTGGATTTCGGGTATCGCATTCTCAATGCCGATGGCACCGAGGTGGGCCAGTGCGGCAACGGAGTGCGCTGCGTGGCGCGCTATGTCGTTGATCGCGGTCTAACCCAGCGCGACGAGTTGGTCTTTGCCACACGCACCACCCGCATGCGGGTGGAGGTCGACGCGGCCCAGGTGATCGTCAACATGGGGGAGCCGATCTTCGATCCCATGCGGATTCCCCTGGATGCGCCCCGGGCAGCAGACCGTTACACGGCGACGATCGACGACACGGCATGGATGTTCGGCGCCGTCTCCATGGGGAACCCGCATGCGGTGTTGCTTGTTGAAGATGTCGATCAAGCGCCGGTGACGACGCTGGGCCCCCGGCTGGAGACGCATGCACTGTTTCCCCAGAGGGCGAATATCGGCTTTGCCGAGGTCGTGGCGACCGATGAGATTCGTTTGCGGGTCTGGGAGCGAGGGGCCGGAGAGACCGAGGCCTGCGGCAGCGGTGCCTGCGGCGCCGTGGCCGTGTTGCACGGCCTGGGCGTGGTGGGGCCTCAGGTGCGAGTGCAGCTGCCGGGAGGCCAGCTGGATATTCGCTGGCCGGGCCCAGGCCATGATCTGTGGATGGAAGGCCCGGCAAGCTACGTCTTCGAGGGGCATATCGACTTCAATCGCTGACACAGCGGCCCGAACCGGCCGATTCCGTTAGCATTTGGTCTGGACTGAAGCGAAGAGCCTGCGGGGAGCATGGGGAATTCAGAAGACAAGGTCGCATTGGCGGCCATGCAGCCGGATGACATGGCGGTGGCCGGGGTCACCGAGGACGACGTCATCGCTTATCTCGAACAACATCCGCAGCTGTTCGCCGACCACCCGCAGTTGCTGGAGGGTGTGGAACTGGCGCATGCCACCGGCTCCGCAGCCTCGCTCATCGAGCGCCAGGTGGGCTTGCTGCGGCAGCGCAACGAGCAGTTGAGAGAGCGGCTGCATCAGCTGGCTGAGCTGGCGCGTCATAACGAACGCCGCATGCGTCATGCCAATCGCCTGGCCGTTGCCCTGCTGGGGGCCGGTTCCCTGGCCGAGGTCGCCAACATCACGCGCGACGAGGTCACCCGGGCGTTCGCCGTGGATGCCGTGTTCATCGGCTTGTACGATGAGCAGCCCCACAGTGAGATCCCTGCGATCGGCGCGGGACACGCGCTGCGCCAGCATTACGCCAACCTCATGCGTACTGGTCTGATCGAATGCGGGCCAGTCGATGCAAAGGCCCGGCAGGCGCTGTTCGGCGAACAGTCGATCGCCTCGGCAGCCGTGGTGCCACTGGATCGAGTGCAGCCTTTGGGGTTGCTGGCCGTAGGCAGCGAAGACGGCGCGCGATTCCAGCCCGGCATGGGCACGCTGTTTCTGGACCTGATCGCCGATTTGCTGACGGCAGCGATTCGGCGTCACCTGCCCGATGCCTGCGCTTCAGACTGAGCTGGACGCCTTTGACCGGGTGCTGCGCGACGAGCGCCAGCTCTCGGCCCATACCCGCGCCGCGTATCAGCGTGATCTCGGTCGTCTGCAGGCCTTCTTGATCACGCAATCGGTGGAGGACTGGGGGCGGGTCGGTGTTGCCCACATCCGCCAGTGGGTCGCAGCGGAGCACCGGCGCGGCTTGTCAGCGGCGTCTCTGCAGCGGGCGTTGTCGGCGGTGCGCAGCTTCTATGCGCACCTCATCCGGCACGGTCAAGCCAGCGCCGATCCGGCAGCCGATGTGCAGGCGCCCAAGCGGGGCAGGCCGTTGCCCAAGAGCCTCGATGTCGATGAGGTCAGCAGTTTGCTGGAGAGCGAACCGGCCTCGGTCGTGGCGGTGCGGGACCAGGCGATGATGGAACTGATTTATTCCAGTGGTCTGCGTCTGGCCGAGCTGGTCGGCATCAACCTCAATGACTTTCGGCCCGATGAAGGGCTGCTGCGTGTGACGGGTAAGGGGGCCAAGGCCCGTGAGGTGCCCGTCGGGCGGATGGCCGCCCGTGCGGTTCGGCGGTGGGTCAAGCTGCGCGGCGAGATGGCCGCGCCGGATGAGCCCGCGCTGTTCGTTTCGACGCGCGGGGGGCGGCTGTCACCTCGCTCGGTGCAGTCGCGCCTGGCCCAGGCCGCCGAGCGTGCCAGCCTGCCGAGTCGGCTGCACCCTCACCGGCTGCGACATGCTTTTGCCACGCATATGTTGGAGTCCAGCGGCGATCTGCGCGCAGTGCAGGAGCTGTTGGGCCATGCCAGCATCAGCACCACGCAGGTCTACACCCATCTGGATTTTCAGCACCTGGCCGATGTGTACGACAAGGCGCATCCGCGCGCCCGTCGGTCGGGGAGTGCGGAGACGCCTGAAGACTGAGCATGGCGGTGCGCGAGCGCCGACCTTGGCCCAGGTCGGCGACCGCTTCTGTCACGGTGGCCGCAGCGCGGGTCGCCGTTCAAGCTGGGATACCATCGCCGCATGATCAAGAGCCCTCGCATCTCGCTGCAGCCGGTGGAGCAGGTGTCCTCCGCCTCGGCGTATGACGCGGTGATGTCCAGCCGCCACGGTTTGGCACCGTGGATGCACTGGCTGACATCGGCCTACTCCTTGCGCGACCAGCAGGCCTTTCAGGCACGTTGCGCCGTGTTGCGCGGTGCGGGCCTGGAGTTTAACTACGGCATCGTGACGCCGGGCGGGCAGGTGCTGGGTGTTTGCGGTCTGCATCGCATTGACGTGTTGCATGCCACCGCCGAGGCCGGCTACTGGGTGCGTATGGATCATTGGCGCCGTGGCGTGGCGCGCAGGGCCCTGACACAGCTGCTGGACAAAGCCTTTCGCGAGCATGTGCTGTCGCGGGTCGAGCTGATCATCGATTGCGACAACACCGCCAGCATTGGTCTGGCGGAAGCGATTGGTGCCTGTCGCGAAGCGCGCCTGCAGCAACGCTTGTTTCGAGACGACGCCCGGCACGATGCCTGGCTGTACGCCGTCACGCGCAGTCGCTGGTCCGCATCTCGCACGCGCTGAGTGTGGTGCTGCGCGGCCCTGAATGCGGGCACGCATTGAAAGCCGCCCCGCCCGTCCCGACATAGGGGCGACGACCCAGACACGGAATCATCGTGGAACAATTTCGAGGAACCACCATCCTCTGCGTACGGCGCGGCGATCGCGTTGCCATTGGCGGAGATGGGCAGGTGTCCATGGGCAACACCATGGTCAAGGGCAATGCCCGGAAGGTACGGCGCCTGTACAACAATCAGGTCATTGCGGGCTTCGCCGGCGGCACCGCCGATGCCTTCACGCTGTTTGAGCGCTTCGAAGGCAAGCTGGAAACCCACTCGGGCAATCTGGTCCGCGCCGCGGTCGAGCTGGCCAAGGACTGGCGCACCGATCGCTCACTCCGCCGTCTGGAAGCCTTGCTGCTGGTGGCCGATACCACGGCCTCGCTGATGATCTCCGGTACGGGAGATGTGATGGAGCCGGAGTACGACTCCATCGCCATCGGCTCCGGCGGCAGCTTCGCCCAGGCGGCGGCGCGTGCCCTGGTCGACAACACCGACCTGCCTGCCGACGAAATCGTCAAGCGTGCAATGAAGATTGCCGCCGATACCTGTGTGTATACCAACGACCATCTGACTCTAGAGGTGCTGGACGCATGAGCGACGCCACCCAGGCATTACCCACCACGGGCACGATGACGCCGCGTGAGATCGTCCAGGAACTGGACAAGCACATTGTCGGCCAGAGCGAAGCCAAGCGCGCCGTGGCCATTGCCCTGCGCAACCGCTGGCGGCGCATGCAACTCGACGAGCGTATGGCCGGCGAGATCACGCCCAAAAACATTCTGATGATTGGTCCCACGGGCGTTGGTAAGACCGAAATTGCGCGGCGGCTGGCCAAGCTGGCGCGGGCGCCATTCATCAAGGTTGAAGCGACCAAGTTCACCGAGGTTGGCTACGTAGGCCGCGAGGTGGATTCCATCATCCGCGACCTGGTCGATGCGGCCGTGAAGATGGAGCGCGAAACCGCCATGCAGCAGGCCCGTCCCAAGGCGGAGCTGGCGGCTGAGGAGCGGGTGCTGGATGCCCTGGTCCCGCGTCCCCGTGAGTACGGGGGGGAGCGCTCGGAAACCCGTGAGCAGGAAACCGGCACGGCCCGTCAGGTGTTCCGCAAGCGCCTGCGCGAAGGGCAGATGGACGATACCGAGATCGAGATCGAGGTGCAGATGCCCACCCCTGGTGTGGAGATCATGACCCCGCCAGGTATGGAAGAAATGGCCAGTCAGATGCAGGGCCTGTTCCAGAACCTGTCCAAGGGCAAGACGCGTAAGCGCAAGATGACCGTCAAGCAGGCCATGAAGGTCATGACGGATGAAGAGGCGGCCCGTCTGGTCGACGAGGAAGCCCTCAAGGCCCATGCCGTGCGCAATGTCGAGCAGAACGGCATCGTCTTCATCGACGAAATCGACAAGGTCTGCAAGCGCGACGGCGCCATGGGTGGGGATGTGTCCCGCGAGGGTGTGCAACGCGACCTGCTGCCACTGGTCGAGGGCTGCACCGTCAACACCAAGTACGGCATGGTGAAGACCGACCACATCCTGTTCATTGCCTCCGGCGCTTTCCACCTCGCCAAGCCCAGCGACCTCATTCCCGAACTGCAGGGTCGGTTGCCCATCCGTGTCGAACTGTCCGCGCTGACAGCCGATGACTTCCTGCGCATTCTCACCGAACCCGATTGCTCGCTCACCGAGCAATACGTGGCTTTGCTGGGAACCGAAGGCCTGCAGGTCAGCTTCGACGAACCCGGCGTACGGCGATTGGCAGAAATCGCCAGCGAGGTGAACGAGCGCACCGAGAACATCGGCGCCCGTCGCCTGCACACCTTGCTGGAACGCCTAGTGGAACAGCTCTCATTCGAGGCGCCGGATCGCGCGGGTGAGTCCGTGACCATCGACGCCGGGCGCGTGGATGCCGCCCTGTCCGAGCTGTCCAAGGACGAGGACCTGTCCCGCTTCATCCTCTAGGACACGCTGGCGGGTTTCACCCCACCAAGCTGTTGATTGCACCGCGACGCGGTACATGGATGTACCGGGTCGCGCTGCACGCTTCGTGTCTGGCCGGGAGCGGTCGGGCCACTCGTCACCCCGTCGGCTGGCGGCCGGTTGGGTTGATCATCATCCAAGTGGGCGATGCATGGCTTGTATGTATGCCGCTAGGTTCGGTCCCTGTTGAATCTGAAATGGGGAAGACTGCGGTGACGAAGCGAGCGATGTGGCATTGGGGAGTGGTGATCGGCGTAGGCGGACTGCTTGGCGCCTGCGGAGGCGAGGATGCGGAAGATTGCTGTGCCCCGCCGCCTCCGAACGGACAGCAGACCGTGCTCACGATCGAGGGGCGTGTCACCGATGCGCCCATCGCGTTGGCTGAGGTTGTGGCATCGCTCGGGAATCGGTCGTTTTCGGCGACCGCAGACTCGAACGGCTTCTACTCGTTACAGGTCTCCGCACCGGTGACCGAGTCGGACCGCTTGCTCCGGTTGGAGGCGCGCGGGCGAGGGCAGCAGTCTTTTGTACGCTTCCGGAGTCAGCTGGCTTCGCTAGACACGCTGGTGCAGCAGGCCGGCCCAGACGGCAGTCTGTCTGCAGGCGACAATATCCGAGCCAACGTGACGCATCTCAGCACGGCGGAGTCGGCCCAGCTCGGGAGCCAGCTGACCGGCGATGCCGATCTCGAGACGGCGCTGGCTGAGGTTGACCCTGAGCGGCTGCTGAACACTGCTGCTTCCATCAAACTGCTGGTCGATCAGGCGGATCGCTATGCGTTGCCGGATTCAGTGACCGACACGCTGGCCTTCGCAGAGCAGGCCGAGCTGGTTGAGCAGTTTGTGGAGGACGTGACCTCCACCACACAGGGGCAGCAGGACTTCCAGGATGCCCAAACAGCGACGGCCGATGATCCCAACGTGGTCGCGCAAGAGGATATGGCCGGCGTGCCACAACGCCTGGTGACCATTGGCTACGTCCCGCCGATGGCCTACAACTACTTCAATTTGGTCGATGTCTACCAATTTGAGGCCGATGGCACCGGGCTCGTTTTCGATGCGGTCCGTGACACATCCACGACCTGGAGCCAGTCCGGCAACACCCTCACGGTGGTTCCTGACGATCCAGAGCGGTTTGAGTACAGCGTTGCGGACGGATCGGGCGGGGCAATCAATGCCGTCGATACTGAGCTGCATGTGGAGATCGTGCCGCTGGGTAACGGGATTGCGCAGCTGCGTAGCTACTACGAAACCACCTATCCGGACGATCCGAACGCGAGCCCCGAGACAAGGATGTTCGTCAGTAACGTGCGCTATCTGGCGGATGCCGATGTGCGTGCCGCTTTTCCCGCGGTGCGGGCACCGGTCGGATCGGGTGTGTCTGCAGACGTCTACAACACGAACGAGGGGGTCGAGTCACGTGGCCTGACGGCAGACCGACTCTCGTTTCAGTCTGGAGGCATGGGGTCGGCAGCTGTTCTTGGCGAGGATTTCACCTGGACAGAGGGGGACGACGCGTTGTCCGTGAATTTCGTCAGCGGGACGCGCATGAGGTACCGGCTCGGTACCCGGATTGATGATTGCGCCGCCACTTGGCTGACGGAGTCGGAGGGCGCGGACGCCAGCCGCCGTGTCGATCTAGGGCTTGCGGTTTGCGATTCCGGCGCAGCATTTACGCCAGCTGATATTCCCGGCTACTACTATCAGTTTGGTGTTGGTGATGAAGAGGCTTCGGATGACGATGTCGTGGGTTTTGGCCTGCGCTTCGATGCCGATGGCACGGGCGCACAGTTTGTTAACGAGATCCGCAGGGTCGACGAGGACGGTGACGGTGAACCGGAGGAATCCGAGTATTACAACCAACCCGATTCGGGTGATCGGCGACCACTAGAGAGTTATGCCGAGTTTTATTGGGCGCTGAGCCCGGACAATACGGTCGTGATTCAGCGCACTGAATACTACGACGGCTCGAGTTTCTACCCGGGCTGCGAGCCAGGGACGGCTGACTGTTACACCTGGGACCGCCGGGAATTGGTGCCGTTAACCATCGATGGTCAGCGCTTCTATTGGATGGAAGTGCGTCAATTCGACTTGAGCTACTTTGGTGGCTCGACCGAAGACACGACATACATTCAGAGATTCTATGACTACTCCGCGACAGAGGTTCCGGTGGATGGGGTCTCGAAGCGTCAGCGGCTCGAGCGCAGGGAATCCGAATCTGCGTCAGTGGTCGCCAGGCACCAGCGTGTGCAATAAACTTGTTGGATGAAACGCAAAGGGCCGCACAATGCGGCCCTTTTCTTTGATCGAATCTGACAGGGAACACCATGGAATGGAATGTCTATCTCTCCGGTGAAATCCACACCGACTGGCGCGAGCAGATCATTGCCGGCGCCGAGGATTTGCCGGTGAATTTCGCCTCTGCCGTCACCGACCACGCGGCGAGTGATGCCGCGGGTGACTTGCTGCGTCAGCCCGAGTCCGGCTACTGGCGTGATCACCAGTCGGCGCGGGTCAATGCCATTCGCACCAAGACCTTGATCGAGCAGTGCGATATCGCCGTTGTGCGTTTTGGTGACAAGTACAAGCAGTGGAACGCGGCGTTCGATGCCGGCTACTGCGCGGCATTGGACAAGCCTTACATCACACTGCACGACGAGTCGCTCATCCATGCGCTGAAGGAAGTTGATGCGGCTGCCATGGCCTGGGCCGAGACGCCAAAGCAGGTGGTTGAACTGCTGCGCTACGTCACCACCAAGGCCTGACTGCGGGATTGGCTGCCATCCGCACGTGGCCCGCTGTTCGGGTCTGTGCGGATGGCGGTGTCATCACAGCCAGGCGTCCAGCCAGCCACGCGCTAAGCGAGTGGGCCTCTGCTCGGCTAGTACGCCCATTTGATGCCCGCGATGACCTGCCTGCCGGGCAGGGGGGCGGTGTCCTTGAGCACAGACAGGTGGTTTCGGGCGTCAGCATCCAGCAGGTTCTCGCCCATGATCCAGAGCTGCCACGCCTGGTCCTGGAGTGTCCAGTTGCGTTGCAGCCTGGCAGATAACCAAGTGTAGCCCTCGGTCTCATCTTCGTTGGGTGCCAGATTGTCCGACCGCAGCACGCGCTTGACCGTGGCGGACGCCAGCCAGCGCGGCGTGTCGTAAACCACGCCGAGCGCGCCATTCGTGGGCGCTGTGCGCGGTAGATGCTCGCCGCCGGCCGTTGTTGCGGACAAGGCATCGACCTGTGCCCAGAGCGTGACGGGCCAGCCTCGGTGAACGTCGAGATGGTTCTCATAGCGGAGGGACGCGCCGTAGAACCGAGCGTCTGTTTGTCGCGTGAACCACACTTCGCTGAGGTGGAATGGATCCACCAGCGGCGAGCCGTCGGCTGCGAATCCCTGATCCTGGAAAATGTAATCGTCGAATCGGTAGTAGAAGCTGGAGAGCTGCGCCCGGTGTTCATCGTGTTTGAGCACCAACTCGACATCCAGGTTGACGCTACGCTCCTTGTCCAGATCGACGTTGCCGAAGATGTAGGTGTCGGTCGCGTGATGAAACCCGTTCCAGTACAGCTCATCTGCGCTGGGGAAACGTTCGAGATAGCTGACGCTCACGTCCCATAGCAACGCATTTCCACTGACCTGCTTGCCCAGGCCAACGGAAAGGCTCAGCGCCTGGTCCGACTGCCGACGGTAGTGGTCGGGGTCCAGCGATTCTGGGTGGACCCACTGTTCCTGAATGTTGTCAGGATCGGGCGTCAGCGTGCGCCATTGCAGATGTGAGCCGAGGCTGAGCGCGTGGTCCGCGCTGACCATGCGGTGAACAACGGTCGAGATTTGCAGCCCTTCGTCTTCGGTATCCGGCATGGGATGGCCGTGGCTGTAAGGCAGCCCCGTGTCCTGGACAGATTGGGCGATGGACTCACCCAGCGGGCCGCCAGTGCGGACCGCATCGCGAAAGTCGTCGCAGCCACCGTGCTCATGGCAGACGCGCAACTTGCTCCTGCTGACGCCGAGTCGGGTGTCGCCGGTCCAGCTGCCCGCCCACCATTCCAGTTCGAGCGTGCTGCCTAGCACCTGTTGTCCGAACAGGCCGTCCTGACGGCCGTCCTCGGTCTCATCATGCAGGTAGTCGCTGCCATGTACGCTGAGCTGCGCCGAGCTGAGCCAGAGCGAGTCAGGCAGATAGCGGAATGAGCCCCTGTAGTCCTCTCGTTGCAACTCAATACGCGTTTGCTCTGCGGTGCTGTTTGGAATGCCATAGTCCTTGGTCAATCCGGTGGCGCCGAACTGAACTTCGGTGCGATCGCCGACACGCCAGCCGAAGCCGAGCTGGGCTTGCTGGGTGCTGAGGTCAGAATCTCGAACAACCTGCCCGTCGCCTGATTCGTAGGGATCGGAGTCCCGGCTTAAACCACCGAGGTGCGCGGCCCATCGGTTATTGGCGTAATGCAGGTGGGCCGTCGCCCCCGCGCTCGACGGTTCGGCCCGCAGGTCGCCCGACAACTCGGTATGGAGGCCGGGCTTGGAGAACAGGTCGTCCAGTGCATCGCTAATCCGCACAACGCCGCCGGCCTGGGCGGCGTAGAGCAGGGATGCCGGTCCCTTGAGTAGTTCGATGCGCTCGGAGGCCTGCGGGGCAACCGCAACGGCGTGGTCCTGGCTCATCGCCGACAAGTCGCTGACTTCGTGATCATTCTGCAGAATCTTGATCCGGTAGCCACTCATCCCGCGGACCACTGGCCGCCCGACGGCTTCTCCATAACTGGCGGAGTCGACATTGGGCAGGTCGTCCAGGTAACTACCCAACGTGTCGTTGCTGGCCCCTTGTTCGAGGGTGTCGGTGTCCTGGGATGTCGGGTCGGGTTCCGGTGTATGCGTGACGTCTACCGGCTCCAGCTCCAGCTGCTCCGCGGTTGCGGGCGTGGCCGCCAGCAGGCAGGCGACAAGCAGCGCCTTGGCTTGAATATTCATAGGCAGTACCCGGACGCCGGGGCGCGCAGGCACCCCGGCGTCACCGGTTTACTCTTCGTGGTCGTGCTCGTGCGCCTCACCAGCCCCGACGATTGCGACGAGGTCGGCTCGCGCGCCCGCAGGCATGAGCAAGTCCGCTGACCATGTGGAGTGCTGATGGAAGTCGGACCCGTCATGCGCGTCGACCAGGTAGAGGGTCTGGGTCTCGGGGATGAAGACGAGCACGCCTGCTTCGCTGACGCGGGCGATGCTGGTCCGGGCGCAATCCTGGATGCTGCTGGTGGCGTCGAGCTTGACGAAGCCCTGGAGGCTTTCCAGTGCGCCCTCGTGTTCCTCGTAGAAATACATCCGGCCGGTGTCGGTGAGCGCGTAGTGGACCAGCGTTTCCTCGTGCGCGGCCTCTTCGCTGCTGCCTTCCTCGCCTTCGTGGGTGTGGGCTAATTCAGCGGCGAGATAGGGGTCGATATAGGCTTTGCAGAGCGTCTGCCCCTCGCTGTCCAGCGCTTCCGCGACTTCCGCCTCGAGTTCGGATTGCTCGGTGACAAACGCATTGAGGCGCTCCAGTTCCTCGGTCACCTGGCTGCCGGGTTCGGGATCCCGGTACTCGTCGGCCAAGTGGCCGGCCAGTTCGTCGTCGTGAAAGTCGAACAACACCGAGAACTGGTCGGCATCGATCGAACTGCCGGGCTGGTAGCTGGGGCGCATCAGCAGGAAGCGAGATTCCAGATGGATGTCTTCCTCTTCCTCGTTCTTGGCCTCGTGATCATGCTCGTCTTCCGCATCCGCCCAGACGAGAAAGTGGCCGATAGCCGACGTATCCGTGATCTGGGTGTTCTGTACGGCTGAATCCTGGCTAGCGGCCGCAACAGCGTTCTGGTCGGCGAGGATGCCGGTGGTCGTGTTGTAGGTATAAAAGCCGCCGTTGGAGGCATTGATCATGTTCAGGCTCAAGCCTTCCGGCAGGCCGATGAAGACGCCCTCGCCATCGTCACCGGAGCCGCCGGAGGAATCGCTACAGGCGCCCAGCAGCAGTGCCGGGCCGCTCAGCAAGGAGACAAGCAAGAATTTTTTGTTCAGTCGCATGAGAAATACTCTTGGATTGCGCACACAACCCCCGCTCGCGGCTCGCGCGTTATTCACGGCGCGCCGGCAAGCTGCGGGCTTGTTCGCTGGATTTGGGTTCGGGGCGCCCTGCGGAGACACGGTGCCCGTACAGATTCGACTGGCATCGCAAATGCCAGTGCTCCGGCCATGGCCGGAATGTGTCAGCGCTTACAGCGGGCGGCTGGGCGGTGCACGTGCGTGAAAGTTCGCGACAACGGGCACGAGGGCGCGCTGAAGCGGGGCACAGCTGCGTTGCGCCGTCCCCACGATGCTTGCGGGGGGCGTGGCTGAGCTGTTGGGAAGCGGCTGTTTTTCGGCCTGGTGAAATGCGATGCAAGTGTCATCGCTTTCGTGAAATAGATGCTCTTCGGCATGGATGACCGACGCATATTGCGCGAGCAATACCAGCACCACGAGCGCAAGCACGGGCGTCAAGCGCCGGGGCGTCAGGGTCTGGAATGTCGATGCGCGGCTAACCATAACTTGCTGACGCTGAAGCATGCGGCCTGCCCCCGCAAGTCGCGCTACATCGCGCATGTGTCCGGTCACAGCTGCGGTTTGCATCGCGCGTCGGGGCTTGGATGCCTGCAGCAGGGGCTGGGCGAAGGCGACCAGACACCGGACATGAGGCGGCCGGGTTACGGTGCGGCTGCGTTGCCTCGGTCGCTGGTGACCGAGGCCCCGTCGATGACCGTGCGGGTCACCGGCGTTTTCGCTGCGATCTCCAGCAGGCGATCCCATTGGCGGTCGCTGAGGTCGCCGGTCGCGTGGATGTGGCGATGGATGTGTGTCTGTCCGTCGGCATCCTTCGTTAGGGTCAGTGACACCGAGACGGTCCCGAGATCCCAGCCCTTGCGCTCGGCGTACATTTGCAAGGTGATGGTGGTGCACATGCCCAGGCCGGTGAGGAAGTAGTCGTAGGGGCCAGGGCCAGCGGGTTCTGGCGGCTCGTCACCCACCAGGTGAAAACCCCGGGTCTCGATGTCCTGACGATAGGGAGTGTCCGTCGAGCGGACGGTTGCGGTGGCCAGTGTCTTCATGGCCGGGTCCCGCTGGCGCCGGGCCATTCGGGGATCGGGATCCACTCTTCGTTGTCGTCCGGAATGTCGGGGAAGCGGCGCGCCATCCAGTCGGCTTTGGCCTGCTCGATGGTCGCGGGGCTGCGCGCAACGAAGTTCCAGAAAATGTGCCGCTGACCCACGGGGTCGCCGCCGAGAATCACGCACAGCGTGTCGGTTTCGGCCCTTAATTCGACGGCGTCTTCGGCATCCAGCACGGCCAGGCTGCCGGCTTCGCAGACGGTGCCGCCGATGCGCAGTCGACCTTGAACCACGTAAATCCCGCGCTCCGTGGCGGCCGGGCAGGCCAGGGTGGCGCCACTGGCGAGACGGCATTCGCAGTACAGCGCAGGGGATGCGGTCTGCACAGGCGACCGTTGGTCGAAGGCCTGTCCCATGATGACCCGAATATCGGCGCCGGGCCGTGAAATGCTGGGAATGTCGTCGGCGGTGTAGTGGGCGAACGCGGGGGCACAGTCTTCCAGGTCGTCCGGCAGGGCCATCCAGCACTGGAGGCCATGCAGGCCTGCGGCCCGGTCCAGATCAGAACCCGCCCGCTCGGAGTGGACGATACCGCGGCCGGCGGTCATGAGATTAACGGCCCCCGGCGTAATCGGCTGCACCGCGCCCACGCTATCGCGATGCAGAATCTCGCCCTCAAACAAGTAGGTCATCGTGGCCAGCCCGATATGCGGGTGGGGGCGAACATTGATGCCTTTGCCGGCAGGTAGCTCGGCCGGCCCCATTTCGTCCAGGAAGATAAAGGGTCCGAGCATGGGTTGATCTCGTGCAGGCAGCACCCGGCGGACACAGAAACCGCCGAGGTCGCGCTGTCTGCCCTCGACCAGTCGCTGCACGCGTCCGTGCTGCTCCTGACAATCGGGTGTTGGGGCAGGGTGATAGCTCATGGCGCGGATCTCCTGTCGCTTTGGGTGCAGTGTGCGCCGCCAAGGCACACAAGGCGAGTGGCGGACAGCGCGACGGGAATGCGGCAAGCTTCTTGCTCCACCGAGCGGCAGCGCCGCCCGTGGCCACAACAAGATCAGATGGGGAATCAATGAATAGCAAACGAATCGCACTGTGCATCAGTGCGTGGTTGTGTGTGAGCACGGCCAGCTGGGCTCTGGATGTCGACTGGCGTGCCAAGGTCGATCAGCAATTGTTGAGTGATTTACAGACGCTGACCACGGTCGACTTCATGGTCCAGTTGCAGGATCAGGCCGACCTATCAGGTGCCGAGGCGCTGACCGATAAGGCGGCCAAGGGGCGCTTTGTCATGCAAACCCTGCAGGCCACGGCGCAGCGGAGTCAGGCTCCGCTGCTGGCTTTGCTGCAGGCCCGCGGAGTCACGCACCGAGCCTTCTGGATTTCCAATGCCGTGCATGTTCAGGGCACCGTGGCAGACCTGGAAGCGGTGGCGCGACTGCCCGGTGTGGCGCATGTGCACTGGCTCCAGCCGATTCCGGCGCCCGCGCCGGTCGAGCAGGCTGCGCCCAAGCAGACCCCGCACAAGGCGGTGGAAGCCGGCGTTGCGCTGGTTCGCGCCCCTGAGGTCTGGGCGGCAGGTATCAACGGTGAGGGGATTGTCGTCGGTGATCACGATATCGGTGTGGAATGGACGCATCCGGCCCTGCAGGACAAGTACCGCGGCTGGGATCCAGGCACCCGGACGGGCAGCCACGACTACAACTGGCGCAATGCCTTCGGCGCGTCCGATCTGTTCTGTGCCGATCCGGGCGAGCCCTGTGACTCACACGGTCATGGCACGCATACCACCGGGACCATGGTGGGTGACGATGGCCAGGGCATGCAGATTGGCATGGCCCCGGGCGCCGAGTGGATTGCCTGCCGCTCGCTTTATGACCCCATCGTCGGTCTCGGCACGGTCCCGGCCTACATGGACTGCATGGAGTGGATGATCGCGCCGTATCCCATCGACGACCCGGCCGGTGCCGACCCGGCCATGGCGCCGCATGTGGTCAACAACTCCTGGGGCTGCCTGGAGGGCTGTGCACCGCCGATGCTCGATGACCTGAACAAGGCCACCAAGGCCGCAGGGATTGTGCAGGTCGTGTCCGCCGGGAACGATGGGTCCGAGTGCAGCACCATCGCCTTCCCGCTGGCGGTTTACGAGGAATCCTTCTCGGTAGGCGCGACGAATGTCGAGGACGTCATGGCCGGCTTTTCCAGCCGTGGCCCGGTGCTCAGCGATTTGTCCATGCGGGTCAAACCCAATGTCGTCGCCCCGGGCGTCAGCACGTTGTCGGCGACGATCAACGGTGAGTACGCGGCTCTGAGCGGCACCAGTATGGCGGGCCCGCATGTGGCCGGACTGGTGGCCCTGCTGCTGTCTGCTGAACCCAAACTCATCGGTCGCGTGGACGATGTACGGGCGATCATCGAGCAGACCGCCGTGCCCATTGCGCATGGCGAAACCTGTGGCGGCACGACGGATGCCGACATCCCCAACAACACCTCCGGCTACGGCCGTATCGACGCGTATGAAGCGGTGACGCGGCGGCCGGTGCTGGCGGTGGATGCCAGTGGCTCGGCCTCGGGTAACAGCCTGACTTATGTCGCCACGGTCAGCCTGCCCGCAGATGCCGCCATCGCAGCCACGGGTGTCACCGTCTCCGTAGACCTGCCCGCGGGCGCAACGGTGACGGCGGTGGATTCCAGCGTGCAGATGCCGACGACCAAGGCGACCGAGCAGTACCAGATTGACAGTCTGGCGCCGGGCGGCAACTGGGCGCTGAGTCTGACCATCGAGGGAGCTGGCGACCAGCCCATCACCGCCGAGGTGGAGGCAGACCAAGTCAGCGCCGTCGCTGCACCCGCCGTGAACGGAACCGCCGCTGCCGGCGGGCAGCCGCCATCCGGGTCCAGCGGTGCCTGGGGGCTATGGGCCTTGCTGCCGCTGTTCCTTGCCGCCTCGCTGCGACGGCGGTCTGTGTCGCCGCGATAAGCCCGGCGTCGTGAGGTCTCCGGGCCGTCGTGTACATCGACGGCCCGGAGCGCGGAGCCGCCGCATCTGGTGAGCGATGGTCGGTGGGTGGACGCTCCGCCCCATGCCGAGTGGCTGACCCGCCTATCCGGCCTGCCCGAAAGCGGCAACGACGAGCGCCGGTAACCCGCGCAGCGAACAGCGCGTGGCCATGGCAAACTGACGCCCCGCCAACGTGCAGGAGCGTTTCGTGGAGACGCCAGAACTGTCCCCGGCCGAGGCTCGCGTCCTCGCCGCGTTGTTCGAGAAATCGATCACGACCCCCAATTACTACCCCATGACCGTCAACGCGATCATGGCGGCGTCCAATCAAAAATCCTCACGCCTGCCGGTCATGTCGCTGACGGAGGGTGAGGTTGGTCGCGCGCTGACGCAGCTGGCCGAGTATCGTTTTTGCAGTCGTGAGGACAGCGGCTCCCGAGTGCCGAAATGGCGCCAGAACTTCAAACACCGCTTGTTGCTCAAGGATCATTCGGCCGCGATTCTCGCGGTATTGATGCTGCGCGGACCACAGACCCGGTCGGAGTTGCGCAGTCGGGCCGAGGGCCTGCGGGGCCCCGGCACGCCAGCGGAGCTGGACGCCGCATTGGAATTTCTTGGTGATCGCAGCGAGCCGCTCATCCTGACGCTGCCGCGTCAGCCGGGGCAGAAGGAACCACGCATCGCGCATACACTTTGCGGTGCGCCAGAGATTCCGGATGTGGCCGTGGCGCCGCCGACGCCGCCGGCCTCACGGGCATCATCCGCCAGCCGGGACGAGCTGCTGGCCCGGGTCGAGGCCTTGGAGGCCCGGATGCAGGCACTGGAAGACGCCCTGGGCAACTAGCCTGCCGGCCGTGGCCGCAGTCGCAGCAGCGTGGTGAGCAGAACCGGTAGCAGCGTGACCGTGACCAGGGTGGAAAACACGAGGCCGGCCAACACGATGGTGCCGACGCCGCGGTAGAGCTCCGTGCCCGCACCGGGGATAAAGACCAGCGGCGACAACCCGGCAACGGTGGTGATCATCGACATCATGATGGGGCGCAGGCGCGCGTCCACGGCCTCGGTGACGGCGCGCTCGGGTGAGGCTTCGCCATCTCGCAGGTTTTGCAGTGCCCGGTCCACGATCAGAATCGGGTTGTTAACCACCGTGCCCAGCAGAATCAGAAATCCCAGCATGGAAATCATGTCGAAGGGCTGACGCAGGAACAGGTTGAGCAACACCAGCCCGCCAATCCCCCCGGCTACGCCGAGCGGAACAATGGTCATGATCACGAAGGGGTAGCCCCAGTGCGTGAAGATGGCCACCAGCAGCAGATAGCAGAGCACCAGTGAAACCACAAAATTGCCGGATAAGGCCTGGCGTGTGGCGTCGAGCTGGTCGGCCGCACCGGAGATATCGAGCACCACACCCGCCGGCAGCTCTCCCGAGGCTTGCAGGGCGCCGATGATGTCCTCCCGCACGATGCCAACCGCCGTCTCCAGCGCGATGGAGCGCGGGGCGATGATGTTGAGCGTGACTGTGCGCTGTCCATTGACCCGGCGAATCTCGTCGGTATCCACGGTGTCCACCAGCGTTGCCACAGCTGAAATCGGCACAATGCCGGCCGCAGTGGCGATCGGCAGCTCGGGCAGGGCAGAAAGGTCCTGCGCATGACCCGCCTGGCTGTAGAGGTACATGTCGACCTTGTCATCGCCGACAAAGTACTCGTCGACAAAGGCGCCATCAGACAGGGCGGCGACGGCAAAGCCCAGTTCCTCGGCGGTCAGCCCCAGTTCGGAGGCGCGGAGCCAGTCCGGTCGCACCTCCACCAGCGGTTGGTTGAGCGTTAGCGACGAGGGCTGGGAGCCGATTTGCGGATCGTCCAGCACGCTGCGAGCGCGGTCATAGACCAGGTCAGCCGCCGTATAGATCGCACCCAGATCTGCGCCGGAAATATCGACATTCACGCTGCGGGTGCCGCCATCGTTGCTGCTGATAATGGAACCGCGGGACACGAATGCACGCATCCCGGGGTAGGCCGTGTACAGGTCCGTCAGGATGGGGATGAGGGCATCGATCTGGGCGGGCCGGATGGTCTCGGTGATGATGCGCAGGCCGCCCGGGTCCACCGACAGATTGATATAGGCCAGCGCGGGCACGTCAACCTCGCCGCGCGCGAAGCGATCGGGATCGTCTTCGACATAGGGCATGAGCTTGGCCTGGAGGTCGTCCGCGATGACCGTCATCTCGTCCAGGTTGTAGCCGGGCGGCGCGATCATCCGTGCAAACAGCTTGGGCTCCTCACCCTCTGGCAGGTACTCGGCAGGCGGCGTCAGCCAAACAAGAATGGCGACGACCAGGGCCGTCAGACCGCCCAGATAGCCCCAGCGACGGCTGGGGCGGGCCACCAGCCAGGCCACGGCAGCGGCGACTTGCTTGCGGACCGCACGGCCGGGTTCGGGGCGGTTTTCGGCCATGGTGAGTCGCGCGGCTGCCGTGGGCACCAACGTGATGGCCACCAGCATCGACGCGAGGATGGACGCCGAAATGGCGACCGCGATGTCGGAATACAGCTGCCCGGCTTCCTCTTCGATAAACAGGATGGGGGCGAACACCAGCACCGTCGTCAGCGTGGACGCCAGCACCGCGCTCCACACGCGCTTGACCCCGGCCACCGCCGATGCAAAGCGGCCCAGACCCTGCCGGCGTTCGCGCTCGATGGCCTCGAGCACGACGATGGTGTTGTCCAGCGTCATGCCAATGGCAAAGGCCACGCCCGCGAGCGAGATCACATTGATCGTGCGCCCGGCCAGCAACAGCCCCATGAAGGCCGCGATGGTGCAGATGGGTACGCCGAGCACGCCGACGGCGGTCGCCCGCACCGACCGCAGGAACGCGAACAACACCAGCGTGGCGAGCACGGCGCCAATGCCCAGGTTCTGCCAGACGTTGGCCACCGAGGCTTCGACATAGCGCACATCGTCGCTGGTCAGGCTCATGCGCATGCCGGCAGGCTCCAGCACGTCGCGGTTCACGGCCTCGACCACCGGCGCCATGGCCTGTTTGATGGCGATGACGTTGGAGCCCGAAATGCGGTTGACCGCCAGCGTGATGGCCGGCGCGCCTTCGGCATAGGACAGACGCCGCAGTTCGAAGTGATCCAGGCGAAGCTCGGCGACATCGCGCAGGCGCACGACGGCGTCGCCTTCGCGGGCAATGATCAGGTCCTCGATGTCGATCAGGTCGTCAAACCGACCCACCGTGCGCAGCAGGTATCGTCGCTTGCCGGTATTGAGATCACCGGCCGAGACATCCCGGTTGCGCGCCCGGATCGCCTCGCGCAGCTGGGTGAGCGAGACGCCGCGCTCGGCCAGGGCGGCGGGGTCGACGAAGATCTGAATCTGCCGTTCCGCCCCGCCCCGCACCTCCACCTGCGATACGCCGGGCACCCGCTCCATGCGTGTGCGCACGTTGTCATCGATAAAGTCCTGCATCATGTCCATGTCCAGCGCGCGCGGGTTGCCTGGCAGGGGCACGACGCGGTAGTACATGAACGCGTTCTGGGAGAAAGAATCCGCGGTGACGCGTGGCTCGTCGACGGTTTCCGGGTAGGCCGGAACCTGCGACAAGGCGTTGTTGACGTCGATTAGCGCCTGGGTGATGTCGGTGCCAAAAGGGAACTCCAGCTCGATTTCGGCGCGGCCGGTCGAGGCATAAGAGATCAGCCGGGCCAGGTTCGGTACGGCGCGCAGGAATTCTTCCTGCTCGATGAGAATTTCCTTTTCCACGTCCTGCGGCGTGGCACCCGGCCAGCTGGTGCGAACCGAGATCTCGCGGACCTCCAGGTCCGGGATCATCTGCACCGGCACACGCAACGCCGCCAGCAAGCCCAGGACGCACAGTACGAGCGCCGCGACGGTCAGCAGCGTGCCGCGACGGACCAGGGCCTCGATCATGGGTCTGCCTGGCCCATGCGGTCGACGAGTCGCAGAACCTGACCTTCCGACAGGCCTTCATTGCCCCGCACGATCACGCGGTCGCCTGGCGTCAGGCCCTCGCGGATCTCCACGCGATTGCCCACCGTGCGCCCGGTACGCACCGGGCGCGCTGTTGCCTTGAGCTGGCCATTCGATGCCTGGACGACCCAAACGCCGTAGCCGCCCTCGGGGCGGCGGACAAGGGCATCACGTGGCGCCAGCACCAACCCCTTGGCCGTGCGGATGTGAAATTCGGCCTGCGCCGACATGCCCGGCAGCAGGCGGGCCTCGGGATTGTCAACGGTTAGGCGCACCCGCAGCGTGCGCGCGGCGGGGTCGCTCACGGGCACGGAGGCCGCAACCGCGGCGTCCAGCGTTTGGTCGGGCAGCGCGGGCGTGGTCACGGTCACGCGGGTGTCCGGCGTGATGGCTGCGAAACGAGCCTGTGGCACCGGAACATCCAGGCGCAGGCTGGTCAGGTCGACCAGTTCCAGCACCGGTGTGCCGGGGACGGCCCACTCGCCGATATCGGCGTAGCGCCGCGTAACGACGCCAGCAAAAGGGGCCTACAGGCGGTGTCGTCGCAGACGCGCGGCCTGCTCGCGCACTTCCGCCTGGCGACTCGCGAACCGCGCCTCGGCGGTGGCTGCTTCCGCCGCACGGGTCTGGGCCAGCGAGGCCGACAGGTCGCCCGACTCCGCCAGCACGCGGGCCTGCTGTGCCTGACGTTGGGCCTCATCGCGTAGCGCCTCGGCTTCTTTGGCGGCAGCCTGCAGACGGGCGAGCTGCAGCTCGGCCAGTTCGGGGTCCAGCCCCAGCAGCGTTGTACCCGCGTCAACCCGGTCGCCGACATCGACGGCCAAGGTCTGGATCAACCCGGCGACGGCGGGCGACAGATCAGCGCGCTGACGCGCCGTAAACGTGCCGGACAACCGCAGCGGCGCGGCGGCGTGAGACGCTTCAATGGTCTCCGCCGTCACGGGAGTGGGCTGGGCGGCGGCAAGCGTCGACACCCAAAAGGCCAGTAGCGCTGCAGGCCAAGACGTGACAATTCGAGACGGCCGTTCCATGGCGAAGTGTCCGAGGGTCAAACCATCATATTGAACAAGCTGGGTGCCCGGCGTCGAGGGCTGTGAAGGGCTCGCCGCCGCCTGCGCTGTGCCTCACAATATCTGGATGTCAGCACAAGCAGTCTTGCAGCGGGTTTACGGGTATTCGGCATTTCGGGGAGAGCAGGAGGCCATCATCGATGCCGCCGTCGCCGGACGAGATGTGCTGGTGCTCATGCCCACGGGAGGCGGCAAGTCCGTTTGCTATCAGATCCCGGCGCTGGTCCGCGAGGGGGTGGGGATTGTCGTCTCGCCGCTGATCGCGCTGATGTCCGATCAGGTCGCGGCCCTGCGCCAGCTCGGGGTGCGGGCGGCGTACCTGAACTCAACGCTGGACTTTCAGCAGGCGTCCGAGATCGAGGCCCAGCTGCGGGCGGGTGAGCTGGATCTGCTGTACATGGCGCCGGAGCGGCTGATGCTGCCACGCACGCTGGACCTGCTCGCCGAGTCGCCACTGGCGCTGATCGCCATCGACGAGGCGCATTGCGTGTCGCAGTGGGGGCATGACTTCCGGCCCGAGTACCTGGGCCTGTCAGCGTTGGCCGCGCGTTTTCCCGGTGTGCCCCGCATGGCGCTGACGGCCACGGCCGATGTGCCCACCCGCGACGAGATCGTCCAGCGCTTGGCCCTGCAAGATCCGGCACGGTTCGTTGCCAGTTTTGACCGCCCCAACATTCGCTACCGCGTCAGCGAGCGCGGCAATGCCAAGCAGCAGTTGCTGCGGTTCCTGCAGAAAGAGCATCCCGGCGAGGCCGGGGTGGTGTACTGCCTCTCACGCAAGAAGGTGGAGGCCACGGCCGAGTGGCTGCGCGATGCCGGGTTCGATGCCGTGCCGTACCACGCCGGCCTACCGGCCGAAATGCGGGCGGCGCATCAGGAACGGTTTCTGCGCGAGGACGGCGTCATTGTTGTCGCCACCATTGCTTTCGGCATGGGGATCGACAAGCCCGACGTGCGGTTCGTCGCCCACCTCGACCTGCCCGGGAGCGTCGAAGCCTATTACCAGGAGACCGGGCGCGCAGGCCGTGACGGCGAACCCGCCGATGCCTGGATGCTCTACGGTCTGGGTGATGTGGTGCAGCGGCGGCAGATGATCGACTCCGGCGAGGCCGGCGACGAGCGCAAGCGGGTCGAACGCAGCAAGCTCGACGCCATGCTGGGCTACTGCGAACTGGACAGCTGTCGTCGCCAGCCCCTGCTTCGCTATTTTGGCCAGTCGCTCGAAACGGCTTGCGGCAACTGCGACAACTGTCTGTGGCCGCCGGAAACCGATGACGCGACCGAGCCGGCGCGGCAGGCGTTGTCGGCGGTTTATCGCACCGGCCAGCGCTTCGGCGTCAGCTATCTGGTGGATCATTTAATGGGCAAGGCCGACGAGCGCGCGCAGCGTTTTGGCCATGATCAGGTCTCGACCTTCGGCATCGGGCGCGAGTTGACGGCCGAGCGCTGGCGGCGTTTGTTCCGTCAACTGATTGCCCGCGGCTACCTGGATGTGGATGTCGACGGCTACGGTGGCCTGCGCTTGAGCGAATCCGCCAGGGGGCTGCTCAAGGGGCAGGAGACCATTCGGGTGCGTCGCAAAGTCGCAACAGGCAGTGGCGGCAGTCGCCGCGCCAGTGCGGCTCAATCCACGCTATCGCCCGGTGATGAAGGGCTGTTCGAGGCATTACGCCGCTGGCGCAAAAGCGAAGCGGACGAGCAGGGCGTGCCCGCTTACGTGGTATTCCACGACGCCACCTTGCGCGACATCGCCCGTGAAAAGCCTGCGGATTCGGCGGCCTTGGGCGCCATTGGCGGCGTGTCGGTCAAACGCCTGGAACGCTACGGCGATGCCATTTTGGAGTTGGTGGCAACAGCACAGTCAACGTCGGCGACCGGTTCGTGATCTGCCAGTTACGATGCATTGCGTCGTAAAACCTATGAGTGGTTGCTACCCCATGTGGTCGGTTTAACATCTATTTAACGTCTCCTCCTGTGCTTGAGGAGATGGCTCCGAGTCGGTGCTGGGGAGTACCGACGCTTTCGGAATCCATTCAAATATTGGGGAAATCAGGTGCGTCTAACTCATTTCACGGCCGTCCGTGCGGCTTCGCTTGTTTCATTGTCTGTTCTTGGCCTTTCGGCGACTGGCGCGTTTGCCGCCTCGCAGGGCAATCCCGGCGACACGTCCAGTGGCTCCACCACTGTGACGGCTTCCGTTCCGCCCTTGATCCGCATTTTCAACCTGGCTGACATTAACCTCGGGACGTACAACCCGTCGGACAATGACAACAGCAACGAGGGCCTGAGCGGTTCGACGGATGTCTGCGTGCTGATGAACAACAGCACGACCTATAACGTCATCGTGTCCTCGAATACCGCCGCGTTTCAGCTGGACAGCGCTACCGCCTCCGACTCGATCGCGTTCACTGCCGAGTTCAACGGCTCCCCGCTGACGTACAACACTGCATTGGCTGGCAACACGCCGGATAGCGCCTCCAGCCTGGCCGTGTCGAACTGTGACAGCGGCGACGCAGATGAGCTCGTAATCACGATCGACGAGACCGTGCTGGAAGACGCGCTGGCCGCAAATGACTACACGGCGACGCTGACCCTGCTGGTCGCCGAAGACTAAGTCGTCGGCTGTCGAGCCGAATGGACTTGGGGGGGCGGCGATGGCCGCCCCTCTCTGGTTATGCGGTTACGCAAGTGCGGGGGCCGGTTTGTACTCACCCTGGGGCTGTTGTTGCCCGGACTGGTGAGTGCGCGAATCGATATCGATCCCGGTAACGCCCCGGCGCAAGTCGTCTCCTGGACTGGGGGCGATCTGGTTGTTCTCCAGGATTTCTGCGTGCTGTCTGTGCAGGCGCCCCAGGCCACGTCCACTACTGTGATTCCTTATCGGGTCATGGTCGAGGGTCCGTTTGAGCTTGAGAGCGGCGCCAATACGATCTCGGGTGTCTTGGAGTGGGTCGATCTTGAGGTCGCGTCCGCCACCAGCCTGTCGCCCAACGTGTTCACAAGCGATTCGCAAACGGGCGTGATTCAGAACTGCCCGGGTGGCGACAACGGGCGTCTGCGCATTACCTACCCCGAGGCTGGAGTTGCAGGTGCGGCCCCTGGAACCTACCGGCAAACCTACCGGATCGAAGTTGCCAACAACGGGCAGGGCAAGTCCCAGGGCATGTCCCGCCTGGACGTCGAGCTGACCCTCCCGGATTCCGTTCAGGTCAGCGAGATCGATGACATCGATCTTGGCACCTATGCTGGTGCGGATTTACAGGGCAGCGACCAGCTGTGCGTGTTTCGACGCAGCGGCGGCCCCTACGCGGTGTCCGTCACCGGTGCTGGCGCGGGTGGCAGTTTTGTCATTACGAATGGGGCGGCCGAGCTTCCGCTCTCACTGACCTGGGATGATGGTTCGGGACCTGCGCCGCTATCGCCTGGTGCGTTGCTACCGGGGCGGGGTAATGCCTTCACGGGTTCAGCCACCTGCAATAACGGTTTGTCCAACAACGCTGAACTCAGCGCGCGCATCGATCAGGCCGAATTCCTGACGGACGGCATCGTTTCCGGCGGCTACGCGGGCACGCTGACACTCACGATTGAGCTGGAGTAGATGCGGACCTGATCGGTCGACACAGCAGCATCTCACTGCGGAGGATGCCGTCGCGTTCAGGCAAGGGTTCGAGGTCGATCCAGCATGGGCCCGAGTCGTCCCGGGCGTCCAGCCGAGTGGTGCCTGCTGCGATTTCGGCCTGCAGAAAGCCGGTGGCGGTGGTCTCGGCCCAGCCGCTGGCCCCAAGAACAGGCGCTGAGTCCAACGGTTTCATGATATCCAGGCAGTAGCGCTGCCCTGCGAGGCAATGGCGCTGCGTCGTATAGACCCGGGCAAGCACGATGTGAATCTCCTCGGCTTCCCAGCGGACAGTCTTGACGTCGCCGGGGTAGAGCACGACGCGCTGCTCCCCGCCTTGCAGTTGCAGCAGCTGGGTGCCGCGGTCGCGGAGATCGATGACGTACTCCCGATAGGGTTTGAGCGTCAGCGGCACCTGGCGACCGGTATCGGTCGTGACCGCGCGACGACCGTCTACAAGCACGTCGACTCTTCCAGCCTCGACGGTCTCGAGGTTAATCAGCACGGCGGCCAGCCCCCGGTCCAGACCGCCCCAGCGCAAGGAGTGATCAGGGCCCAATGTCAAGCTGCTCTGGTGACCCAGGGTGTACTGGGTCGCGTTGCGCCCCTGGAGACTCCGGTGGGCGAGTCCCAGGCGGGAGTCACCGCCAGTTGCTCGGTGCTCTGTGTCCAGCGTCAACTCATCACCGCTGTCATCGGTGCGGGCGCCGAGGTTCACATTCCAGCGTGAGCCATCTTCCAGGCTGGTGTCCCAGCGACTGTAAGCGGATGTTGCATGGTGTGAGGTCTGCTCGCCCCGGTCATCATGAATCCGTTCATGCGTTGCGCCGTAGCGCCAGCGAGCGCCGCCGGCCAGCCATTGCAGGCTGAGGCCGATCTGGGACTCGTCCTCGATACGGCTCAGGCTGGCCGATAGCTGCAGTCGGTTGCTATGGGTCAGACGGACCAATTGCGACAGTCGAAGTGTCCTGCGTTCACTGACAGAGCCATCCGTTTGCTGGCTTCTGGTCACCGACAGACCGAGTAGGCTGTTGCCCCAGCGCTGCGAGAAAAAGGCCGAATGTGAAGCGAGGCTTTGTGTAACGAGCCGGTGGTCTTCTCCTCCGCTGCTTGCAGACTGGCGCTGCGTACTCATCGACAAATGGCTGCTCCGCCAGCGAGCAGATCCGCGCACCGACCAGCCGGACGCTCCGCGGGAGCTGGCGAACAGCTCGCCTCCGATGCTGAGCCAAGGCGTGATGGCCGAAGCCGAAAGTTCGCCCAGGCCTTCTTGCTGGTTCGCGGCGCCTGCAACGCCCAGGCCCAGCCAGTCCGTCTGACGCCAGCGATAATCGCCGCGTAGCTGCCAGTCTTGTTCCACGGCCGGCAGGGTCTGCTCGGTGGCACGTGCCCCGGTGCTTCCGAGTGCAATCTGCCACAGCGGTTCGCCCAGTGGTGCCAGCAGGGCGGATTTGACGAAAAATCGCTGTTCGCGGGTTTCGACCCCGGCGCTGTCGATCGCAACAATCTCCACGAGATAGCTGCCGGCCGGAAAGCCGTCTGTCTCAATGAGTTGGTAGCCCGCCTCATAGAAGCCCGTCTCGATCAGGCGCCCTTCCGCAAACACATTCACCCGGCTGCGGCGAGGCAGAAAGACTTCGAGCGGTGTGGCGATTAATCGTTCGCGATTGGACAGGCGTTCGAGGCTACGGGCCAGCCGCAGGCCCATCATCAAGTCCCGGCCGGTTGCGCGCAGCGTGTTCGGGTCCTGCTCAAACAGGCCGATGTCCAGGCTGTGGTCGGGCCAGCCGTGGTGGTAGCCGAGCTCATCAACAAGCAGGCCTTGTTCATCCGTGCTGGCGAACTCGGCGAATCCGAACCGGTCGTTGCGCCCCGCCCGTGTCCGACCAAACAGGTTGTAGCGAATGTCGTTGCGGTTGTCCTCCGAATCTCCGCTGACCAACAGATTGATGTTCTGCACGGCCGTGATCTGCGGGCTCTCGCCCTCCGGCAAGTAGCGCTGCTCCTGGGTGTCCGGGCGTGCGAGTAGCTGCGGCGCCACGAACAATTCGGCGGTGAAGCGGGTGACATCAAAAATCACGCCGAGCGCCTCAGGCACCAATGTGCCGCAGTCGGGTGACTGCAGGCCGTGGCAGAGCAGGTGGCCATGCGTGGGCAGATCCTGCGCTAGCAGGTCGGCTGCCAGCGCCCGGTCGCGCCACTGACCGACCGATTCGACAATGCGTTCCGGCTGCAGGAACCGGAGGGTGTCATCCGTGAACTCGGCCAGCGAGGTGACGAGGAATCGTCCGCCAAAGTACACATCAACGGCTGTGATCTGTGGTTCGAGCAAGCTCTCGAAACCCGCGGGCGGACCCTGGACAGTCGCCCGAAATTCGTCATTGGCCAGTGCGGTGAAGCCGAGTCCAAGAATCAGCGGCCACCAACGCAACCAGGGCAGCATGGCGAAGTGATGCAACCTGTGGGTGATCAGTAGCGGTGTGTGCGACTGCGGCCATTGGCCACAGCCGTGAACTGCACATGGCCGCCAGCCGGGGCGTCCAACAGGCGCTGGTTGCCGGGGTACAGGCGCATGCCGCGCAGCTCGCTGCAGTCTGCGGCCGCGTCGGGGCAGTGCTGCACATCGCGCAACAAGACGTTGACGTTGCCGTTGTTGCGCAGTCGGACGCCCTCCGGGGTCCGTTCTGCATCCAGCTGAACGCGACTTTCGACGGGGCGGACAAAGACCAGTAATTGATAGGCGATGAGTATTCGCACGCCAATCCCTTCGGCGTCGACAGGCGGTGCGACAGGCAGCACGTTCACGCGGTACACACGTTCCTGTTCGCCGTGTCCCCGCAGGTTGACCAGCCGGATCGCGCGGCGCCGGTCTGGTTGGATGACGAGTTTGGTCGGGCTGGCGATCAGCCCGATCGTTTCCGGGTTCTCGACAACCTCGCGTTGCTCTTCCTCCGTGCCGGGCGCCGTCACTTCCAGGACTTCGAGTTTGAGATAAAGCGGATGCTCGCCAGTATTGCGGACGATGACATCCTCGCGGCCAGGGCCATCTGTCTCGAACACAATCTGTGTGCGATCCAGCTGCATGTTCCCCGACGCGACTGTGCTGAACAGCAATGCGCCCACGAACCCGAGTCGAAATAAGGAAAGCCGGGACCGCCGGCCGCTGGTCGGTTTTAAAGCCGTCATGCGCATTGTTGTTGTCAGTTGGTCCATGCAACCAGCCGACCGATGACTTACTGCGAGATCACCAGTAGCGTGATGACAGCGTGGCCTGAATCGGATGGTGCGCCCCAGAGACCCGAGTGGCGTTCAATTCGCAGCGCTGCCGCTTGTCCCCGTTGGCAGGCGCCTCCCCCAGGCCCAGGCAGCATTGTAGCCTGCTTGCCGGTGTCACCGAGCACCGCCAGCGCGTAGTCCGCGCCGGCCCGTTGCTCCACGCACATCGATGCCGTCACGCTGTGATCTGAGGTGTCTTCAGTGTGCAGCTTGGTGACGAACAGCCGCGGCGCCAGCTGCAGCATGATTCGCAGATCTGCGCCAGCGCCGTTGCCCAGCACGGGTGTCGCATGCAGCGCCATGAGACACAGTCCCACGGCACACACTCCGCGATGTAGGGGTTGGCGATCCACTCCACTGTCGTGACCTGCGAAGCAGGACAATGCGCTCCGATATCCGATTCAGAGCCATTGAACAATGCGGCCGGTAAAGGCCATGTAGTGGTCGCCATCGGGCGGTGCGCAGCACCTCGCTGACGCTTGGCTATGCGCGCACGGTGCAGGAGGCTCCGACGCGGGGGATCGTCCGCGTCGGAGGGGGATTAGCGTGCCGGGCGATTGCCCCCGCCACCCGAGGCGCGGCGTCGGCGCCGTGGCTTGCCCGGCTGGCCTGCGCGCTCACCGCCGCCACCGCGTCGTTTGGCCTGGCTGTTGCGCGACGACGGTTGTCCACCGGGTTTGCGCGGCGGGCGTGCCGCGCGTTCATCGCGTTCCTGGGCGGGCAGCGGGGCATTGAAGTCAAACCCCTCGACGTCGCGCTGCGGAATCTTGCGGCCGATCAGGCGCTCGATGCCCTTGAGCAGCTTGACCTCCTCGCCATCGACCAAGGACAAGGCCTCGCCCTCAACGCCAGCCCGACCCGTGCGCCCGATCCGGTGCACGTAGTCCTCGGCCACGTTGGGCAGCTCGTAGTTGATTACATGCGGCAGCTGATCGATATCGATGCCGCGGGCCGCGATGTCCGTGGCCACCAATACACGGATGCTGCCGTCCTTGAAGCCGTTGAGGGCTTTGGTCCGTGCATTCTGACTCTTATTGCCGTGCAGGGCAGCGGCGGTGAGTCCGTCGGTTTCCAGCTGTTTGCACAGCCGGTTGGCACCGTGTTTGGTCCGCGTGAAGACCAGCACTTGGCGCCAGTTGTTGGAACCGATCAGCCAGGACAGTAGTGCCCGCTTGCGACGCTTTTCGACGGGCACCATCGATTGTTCGATGGTCTCGGCCGTCGAGTTCTTCGGCGCGACGTTGATCTCTTTGGGATTGTTCAGCAGGCCCTTGGCGAGCTTGCGGATATCGTTAGAGAACGTGGCTGAGAACAGCAGGTTCTGACGCTGGGCCGGCAGCGACTTGATCACACGCTTGATGTCATGGATGAACCCCATGTCCAGCATGCGGTCGGCCTCGTCGAGGATGAACACCTCGATCTTGGACAAATCCAGATGGCCTTCGCGTACGTGGTCCAGCAGGCGGCCGGGTGTGGCAACCATGAGATCCAGGCCAGCGCGGATGGCACTGATCTGCGGCCGCGGTGAGACGCCGCCGAAGATCACGGCCGTCTTGAGCTTGAGGCCGGCCCCGTAGGTTTCGACGCTCTCGCTGACCTGGGCGGCCAGTTCGCGTGTGGGGGTGAGCACCAGCACGCGGGGCGCGCCGGCCCGACGGTTCGGTTCATTGGCGAAGCGATGCAGGATGGGCAGCGTGAACGCCGCCGTCTTGCCCGTGCCCGTTTGAGCGGCGGCCATGAGGTCGCCGCCGGCGAGCACGGCGGGTATGGCCTGCTGCTGGATCGGGGTCGGGGTGGAATAACCTTCACGCGCAACAGCGCTAAGCAGGGCTTCATGAAGCCCGAGTTCGGAAAAATGCATGTGATCTCCTGAAGCCTGTTCGCGCAGCTGCGCGATCCGGTTCAGGCTGATGAATGAGGGCAGCTGGATGCTGCGGGTCTGGCGCCGTCGCAGAGCGACGTTCATGCCGCCGTCACCGGAGGACAGGCAGCGAGCTGCGCGAGTCTACAGGCAAGCGGGCCGCTTGTCGCGCCTACAGCGGGTACTCCAGGTCGCAGCATAGAATCGAGTCGCTGCGTCCGATGCGTGTCACCTGTGACAGCGTCACGCACATATACGAGCCGGTTAGCGACAGATAGGGGCGGGTGACCTGCAGATGGCCGGGGTCGGTGCGGGCGCGACGGAAATAGGGGCGATGGGCCCAGTTGGCACCGTCCGAATCGAGCAGGGGACGGTGTGGCATGCGGTTGAGGACGTGGCGATTGGCTCCATCAATACTCGCACCCCGCTGCCGCCCGGCATCGTCCAGGCAGTACAGGCGGACCATTCTGGGCAAGCTGAGCAAATCGGAGGCCGCGTTCTCGAGACTGACACCCCGGGCCACGGCGGCGCGCAGTTGCATGAACGCCCGTGTGTAGGCATCGAGCGCCTGTTGCAATGCGGACTCGTGATCCTGCACCTGCTGGTCGTAGGCTTGCGGCAATCCGCCCGCGGGCAAGTGCTCCAGCCCTGTGCTGGCGAGCTCTGTGCTGGGCCGGGCGAAGTAATAACCCTGCATCAGATCCACGTCCGCGCGAACGGCATCCAGTGCATGGGCCTCGTTTTCCACGCCCTCGGCCAGCACCAGCGAACCAATCTCGTGCAGCATGTTGACGATGAGCGGCAGGCAGCGCGCGGCCTGTACGTCATTGCGGCTGTCCGTGACGAAGGTGCGGTCCAACTTCACGATGTCGGGTCTAAACCTGATCATGCGCGACAGGTTGGAAAACCCGGTGCCGAAGTCGTCGATGGCGATCAGGCAGCCGAGTTCACGGTACGCCGCGACGATGTCCAGCAAATCGCCCGGATTGGGAATGTCCTGTTCGACAATCTCGATGACGACATCCGCGGGGTCAAGGTTGGCGGCAGCCAGGGTTTCGCCCAGGGTTTGAGCGGCGAGTCGCGTGCGCCGGGCATCGACCGGGTCCACGTTCAGAAACAGCCATTGCTGCCCCGGCCGGGCTCTGCAGAAGTTGGCGACGTGCAGCCGCGCCACCACCTCGTTTAGGGCGATGGCATCGGCTTCGGGCCAGTCGCGGCAGAGAAAATGCAGCGGGGCGACGGGTTGACCGCTGGCATCGGTAATCCGCAGCAGTGCTTCCTGGCCCACCGCGCGATGGTGGGCGTGGCTAAAAATGGGCTGAAACGCACTTTCCAGGCGGAAGCCTTCGAAGCGGGTGACTTGACGGGCGGTCCCGGCGTCTTCTGCGCCGTTGCCACCCTGCATTGCGCATGGCATGCGGTTCCTGGTTCCTTGGATCGGTGGCCGCAGGGCCAACAAGTTTCATGCCGGAGTGGCGACTCCGGGTGGGTGATCGGCCTCCATGGCGCCGATCGCCCTTGAGGCTACAGGGTTTCGGCCCGCGCATTCAGCGTGGTGTCATCCAGACGCGACAGCAGGGCGCACTGCGTATGAATTTTGGGGAGCTCGTATCGGAAGAAGTACTGGCAGGCGGTGAGTTTGCCGGCATAGAAATCCTTGTCTGCCTCGCTGGCATCGGCCCGTGCGGCGACGGCCACCGCCGCCTGTTCCAGCCACTGCCAGGCCATGACGATGTGGCCCAGCATGTCCAGATACACCGTGGCGTTGGCCAGGAAGCGGTCGGTATCGCCCTTCATGGCGGCGCCGATCAGGGTTTGTGTCGTGCTGCCCGCGGCCGTCAAAGCACTGCTGAGTTCGGTGGAAAACTCGGCCAGTTCCGGTGTGCCTGCGGTGCGGCTGATGGTTTCGGTGATCGTGGCCACCAGCAGTTTAAGCGCCGCGCCATCTTGCATCATGACCTTGCGGCCCAGTAGATCCAGGCCTTGGATGCCGTGGGTGCCTTCATGGATGGGGTTGAGCCGGTTATCCCGGTACAGCCGCTCCACCGGATAGTCTCGGGTGTAGCCATAGCCGCCCAGCACCTGAATGGCGTGCTTGTTGGCCTCCAGGCAGAACTCACTGGGCCAGGACTTGGCAATCGGCGTCAGAATCTCTAGCAGCAGGCGGGCGTGGGCGACGGCGTCGCTGTCGTCGCTGGCATCCACGATGTCCACGAGCTTGGCGCAGTAAAGGCACAGCCCGAACGCGCCTTCGACGGCGGCCTTTTGTGCCAGCAGCAAACGGCGCACGTCAGCATGCTCGATGATGGCGACGGGCTTGGCGTTCGGGTCCTTGCCAGAGACCGGCCGGCCCTGGGGCCGGTTCTTGGCGTAGTCCAGCGCCACCTGGTAGCCGGCGTAGCCCAGCACGGCAGCGCCCATGCCCACGCCGATCCGGGCCTCGTTCATCATATGGAACATCCCGGCCAGGCCTTTGTGCGGGGTGCCCACCAGATGCCCGATGCAGTCTTCGGATTCGCCGAAGTTCAGCACCGTGTTCACGGTGCCTCGATAACCCATCTTGTGGTTAAGACCGGCCAGCCGCACGCCGTTGCGCGCCCCCAGGCTGCCATCGTCGTTGACCAGAAATTTGGGGACGACAAACAGCGAGATGCCCTTGGTGCCGGGCGGCGTGTCCGGTGCGTCGATCTTGGCGAGCACCATATGAATGATGTTTTCCGACAAATCGTGCTCCCCGCCGGATATCCACATCTTGGTGCCGACCAGCTTGTAGCTGCCGTCGGGTTGGGGGATGGCTCGGGTCTTGATGTCGCCCAGTGACGAGCCTGCCTGCGGTTCGGACAGGCACATCGTGCCGAAAAAACGGCCTTCGATCATCGGGCGCATGTAGCGCGCCTTTTGTTCTTCGCTGCCGACAATGCGCAGCATGTTGGCGGCGGCCGCGGTCAGAAACGCATAGCCGGCGGTGCCGATGTTGGCCGCGGAGAACAGCGAGGCACAGGCCTGTGCCACCGTGTAGGGCAGTTGCAGGCCGCCATCCTCGGCGTCAAAGGCCATGCCCAGGAAACCGCCTTCGATATAGGCGTCCACGGCAGCCTGGACTTCCGGAATCAGGTGAACGCGCTCACCGTCGAAGTGCGGCTCATTGGCATCGAGCTTGGCGGCGTGGGACAAGAACTGGTCAACCGACAATTGCTCGGCCGCATCGATCACGGCATCAAAGGTCGCGCGATCATGTTCGCGGTAGCGGTCCAGGCCGCTCAACTCACCGACGTTGAGGTATTCGAACAGCAGGAAATCCAGATCGCGGCGATTGATTGGCTTGGTCATGTACTTGGCTGTTTATGTCTCCGGGCGCTGATGGTGCCATCTCCCTGCGACCGGGGCCACCAGGCCCGCCGGGTTTGTGGCCGGTTGCTGGCCTGCGTGCGGGTGGCGCGGCAGAATCTCGGTCATGGACAGCATCACCTGGGACGACTTCGAACGCGTGGAACTCCGCGTTGGCACCATCGTGGCCGCCGAGCCGTTTCCCGAAGCGCGCCGACCGGCCTACCGGCTGCAGGTCGACTTCGGCACCGACATCGGTGTGCGCAAATCCAGTGCACAGATCACCGATCTCTACGACTGCGATGCATTGGTGGGCAAACAGGTGGTCGGTGTCGTGAACTTCCCTCCCAAGCAAATCGGCCCCATGCGTTCGGAGTGTCTGATCACCGGTTTTTATCGCGATGATGGCGCCGTGGTCCTTGCCGTGCCGGATCAGCCCGTTGCCAACGGGGCCAAGCTGGGGTAGCCGCGCGTGGGTGGGTCGGGCCTCGATCAGGCGATGTTCGAGCGTAAGCGTTGGAGCGTTCCCCATCAATTGGCGGTCTCATTCACACCGCCCCAAACCGCCATCAGTTATTTTCCGCCCATGACGGGATGGCTGATCTGCTGGGTGTCGACGAGGTCCGGAGCATGCCCCTGGCGGCGGTAGATGCGCTTGCCCAGGCGCGGGTAGTCGCCGACGTCATGGACCAGGCGCTGGCCGATGACCAGGCAGCGCAGGGGGGTGGTTCCGGTGTTATGCATGCTGTGCGGTAGCCCGCCGGCGCGGTAACCGATGAAGTCTCCTGGGCCGATCGGGTGGCGCGTGTCGCCGATCTCGACCTCGCCCTGGCCCTCGAGCACGTAGGTGCACTCGTCCTCGTCGCTATGGACGTGGAACTCAGTGGATTCGCAGCCGGCAGGGACCTCGATGAGATGAACGCCCAAGCCGGTCAGGCCGGTGGCATCACCCAGCGATTTGTTGTTCCGGCGCGCATTGTCGTTCAGGAAATGGACCTTGTCGGTCCCGGCCATGGCCGCAATGTCTGTGGCGGTGAGCAAATAGCCATCCATGCATCAAACCTCGTTGGCAGATTTCGGATGGCTGGAGTTTACGGCTTGGTCGAACGCCGCCGGAATAGGCCGTGCTATCCCGGCGGGCACGGATCGGAGCCGCCGTGCTTCCCTAGGGCAGCAGCACCGTGTCGACGACGTGGATCACACCATTGGACTGGGCGACGTCGGCAATCGTGACCGCGGCCGTGTTGCCGGCTTCATCCTCGACCATCAGGCTGCCGTCGCTGAGCGAGAAACTCAGGACGTCTTCGCTCAGCGTCGCGTAGCGCACCTGGCCCTCGTTGATCCGAATCTGCGAGACCAGCAGGTCGGCTGTAAGCCGGCCGGGGATGACGTGGTAGGTCAGCACGTCGGTGAGGCGCTCCTTGTTCTCGGGCTCGAGCAAGGTGTCGACCGTGCCATCCGGCAGCGCTGCAAAGGCCTGATCGGTTGGGGCGAACACGGTGAAGGGGCCCTGGGTCTGCAGGGTGTCGACCAGGCCGGCGGCCTTAACCGCAGCGACCAGAGTTTCGTGATCTTCCGAATTGACGGCGTTGGCAATGATGTTCTTGGACGGATACATCTGCGCCCCACCGACGACGGTGGTCTTGGCGGCCATTGCAGGCAAAGACATGGCCAGCAGGGCCACGCCAGCGTTTCGGGCGATTCGACTGTGTGTTTGTCGGGTCATCCTTGCTCCTTTGAGGTCTGGGGTTGAACCGTCGACGCCAACACGCCGACTCTATGGAGTTCGACTCCTCAGACCCGGGTCGATGCAACCGGCCGTCGGATCGTGGCCGGTTTACTCGGCTTCGGGCGGAAGTCCTGGGGGGCTGAAGTTCGATTTACCCGCGATTTCAGGCAAACTCCGCGCCCCGATTGCCACAAGGAAGCCCCGGAATGCCTGCGACGTCGTTTCCCCGCGAAGACATCAAGATTCTGCTGCTGGAAGGGCTGGCGGATTCCGCGGTCCGGACGCTTAAGAACGCCGGGTATACGCAAATCGACTATCGGGACGGTTCGCTCACCGGGGATGATCTCAAGCAAGCGATTGCAGACGCCCACATCATCGGGATCCGCTCCCGCACGCAGCTGACCCAGGAAGTCTTCGATCACGCCCGTCGGTTGATGGCCGTCGGCTGCTTCTGCATCGGCACCAACCAGGTAGACCTGGAAGCCGCAGAGAAGAAGGGGATTCCAGTCTTCAATGCCCCGTATTCGAATACGCGCAGCGTGGCCGAGTTGGTGCTGGCCGAGGCGATCATGCTGATGCGCGGTATTCCGGCCAAGAACATGGCCTGTCACCGCGGCGGGTGGATGAAGTCCGCTGCCGGCAGCTACGAGGTGCGCGGCAAGGTGCTGGGCATCGTCGGCTATGGCCACATCGGCACCCAGGTCGGCGTGCTGGCCGAAGCGCTGGGCATGCAGGTGATCTTCCACGATGTGGAGCCCAAGTTGGCGCTGGGCAATGCACAGCCGGCTTCGACTCTGGATGACCTGCTGGCGCAATCCGATGTGGTGACCCTGCATGTGCCGGACACGCCGGCCACGCGCCGGATGATTGGCGTGACGGAGATCCGCGCCATGCGCCGCGGCGCCATGCTGATCAACGCCTCGCGTGGCACGGTGGTCGATATCGAACCGCTGGCCGAAGCGCTGAAGGACGGGCACCTGGCCGGTGCGGCCGTGGATGTCTTTCCCAAGGAACCCAAGGCCAATGGCGAGGCCTTCGAGTCGCCGCTGGTCGGTCTGGACAACGCGCTGCTCACGCCGCACATCGGTGGCAGCACGCAGGAAGCGCAGGTCAATATCGGTGGCGAGGTGGCCAGCAAGCTGATCCGCTACTCAGACAACGGATCGACCCTGTCGGCCGTCAACTTCCCCGAGGTGCAGCTACCCGAACACGCCGGCAGCCGCCGCCTGCTGCATATTCACGAGAACCGACCCGGCATGCTGTCTGCGGTTAACGAGGTCTTCTCGGGCAGCCGTGTGAACATCGATGCCCAGTTCCTGCAGACGCGGGGCTCTATTGGCTACGTGGTCATCGACATCGATGCCGATGCCCAGGGCGCAAACGCCATGCGCCAGCAACTGGCCGCCCTGCCCGGCACCTTGAAGACGCGCTTGCTCTATTAGGGGCGCACCGAGCGTTTCGTGTTGCCGGTTTGCAGGCAGCAACTCGGCGGCGCGAATCAATCAGTGCTTTCCTAGCCGTTTTCCTGCCTAAGCGGGCAAGAAAAAGCCCCGGTGGCCGCTGGCCAACCGGGGCTTTTTAATACGCGTTGCTCTACAGTCGTTCGATCGCCACGGCCGTGGCTTCGCCGCCGCCGATGCACAGCGAGGCAACACCGCGCTTGGCGCCGCGTTTCTCCATGGCGTTGAGCAGGGTCACGAGAATGCGTGCACCCGATGCGCCGATGGGATGGCCCAGCGCACAGGCGCCACCGTGGATGTTGAGCTTGTCATGCGGAATGCCGATGTCCTTCATCGCCGCCATGGCCACCACGGCGAAGGCTTCGTTGACCTCCCAGACATCGACATCGTCAACGCTCCACTGCACCTGTTCTAGCAGGCTGCGGATGGCGTGGACCGGGGCAATGGTGAACTCGGCGGGCAGGCGCGCGTGTGAGGCGTGGCCGACAATCCGGGCCACCGGCTTAAGGCCCATGGACTCCGCCGTCGACGCTTTGCTCAGCAGCATCGAAGCTGCGCCATCGGAAATCGAGCTGGCCGTGGCCGCCGAGATGGTGCCGTCCTTACGGAAGGCCGGGCGCAGCCCCGGAATTTTGTCCGGGTTGGACTTGAAGGGCTGGTCGTCCTGCTGGACCGTGACGTCGCCCTTGCGGCTCTTGATGGTGGCCGGGACGACTTCGGCGTCGAACGTCCCATCTTCGTTGGCCAGTTTGGCGCGGCGTAGGGACTCGATGGCAAAGGCATCCTGGTCTTCCCGCGTGAAGCCATAGCGCTCGACCGTGCGTTCGGCGAACTCGCCCATGGGCGTACGCTTTTCGTAAGCGTCTTCCAGACCGTCCAGGGCCATGTGGTCCAGCAACTCGGCGTGGCCGAAGCGGTAGCCCGTGCGTCCCTTGGGAACGAGGTAGGGGGCATTGGTCATGGACTCCATGCCACCGACGATGGCGGTGCGGATGGAGCCGGCCTTGAGCAGATCGTGGCCCAGCATCACGGCTTTCATGCCCGAGCCGCACATCTTGTTGATGGTCAGGCAGCTGGTGGCGTCAACCAGGCCGGCGCCGCGTGCAGCCTGACGTGCTGGCGCCTGACCCTGGCCGGCACCCAAGACGTTGCCCATGATCACTTCGTCGACGGCATCGTTGGCGATGCCGGCAGCGGCCACGGTGCGGCCGATGGCCAGCGCGCCCAGTTCTGCGGCGGTGAGCGCCGCGAGGCTGCCCATCATGCCGCCCATGGGGGTGCGGGCAGCGCCACTGATGACAATCGGATCATCACTCATTCTGTGTCCTCTCAACTATTGAATTCGTTGCTTGTCGCCGGGCGTTCGCCCGGCGGCGTGGGTTCGGTGTCCTACTTGGGCGGCAGGCGGATCGCCCCGTCTAGCCGGATGGTTTCGCCATTCAACATGGTATTGCCCAGCGCGTGACAGGCCAGTGCCGCGAACTCCTGCGGCTTGCCGAGCCGGGCCGGAAACGGAGTCATTTGCCCGAGCGCCTCGCGGGCCGCTTCGGGCAGGTCATCCATCATCGGGGTTTCGAACAGGCCCGGTGCGATGGTCAGCACGCGAATGCCCGTCTTGGCGAACTCGCGAGCCAGCGGCAAGGTCATGCCGACCACGCCGGCTTTCGATGCCGCATAGGCGGCCTGGCCGATCTGGCCGTCATAGGCTGCGACCGAAGCCGTGTTGATGATGACGCCGCGCTCGCCGGCGTCGTTGGCGTCTTGCGCCTGCATGGCGGCGGCCGCCAGGCGAATCATGTTGAAGCTGCCAATCAGATTGATCTGGATGCAGCGGGTGAAGCTGGCCAGGTCATGTGGGCCCTGACGCCCAACTGCCTTGCTGGCCACGACAATACCGGCGCAGTTAATCAGGCCGTCAATGCGGCCGCCCAGCGTGACGGCAGCGTCGACCGCGGTGCGGGCGGCCGCCTCGTCGGTGACATCCGTGGGGACGAACCGTGCGGCGTCGCCCAGCTCGGCGGCCAGCGCCTCGCCGGCCGCGATGTTCACATCGGCGATCACGACCTTGGCGCCGGCTTCGACCAGCGCACGGACCGTCGCGCCTCCCAACCCGGAACTCCCTCCAGTAACCAGCACTGTGCTGTTGCTCAGCTTCATGTTCTTGTTCTGTGCTCTGTGAATCGGAGCGCAAGCCTACCACCGGGCCCGCCGACGCGGCCCACCCAAAGGCGGAGGCGCGGCGGCCCATCGTCAGGCGAACTCGCCCATGCGAGCACGCAGATCGGACCAGAGCGATTCATAGGCCTGGGCGGCCGGGTGGCGCGGTGCAAACGCGCCTAGCGGGGCGCGTTCCTCCCCCATTTGTTCGATGACCGATGCGTAGGGGATCACCGCGTCCATGCGTCGTTTCAGTCGCTTGGGCGTTTCGGCCAGCAAGGCGTTGTGCAGTCGCCGACGTCGGTCCACCATCGAAAAGAACGGGTGCAGGCGTCGCGGTTTGTGGCCCAGGGCTTTGTATTCCTGATGCACGATCTCGAAGGCCCGCACCGACAAATGGCTGGGCACGATGGGTACGGCCACCGCATCGGCGGCGGCGAAGATATTGGCGGCCAGATGCGACAGGCTGGGCGGACAGTCCAGCACCACCAGCGTGAACATCTCGCGGAACGGTGCCAGCAGCCGCTTGAGGGCATCCTGACCCTGGACTTTGCGTAGCAGAATATCCAGATAACGCAGCGAGAAATCTGCGGGCATCAGCGACAGATTTTCAAAGCGTGTCGGTCGCACCAGCCGGCCCACCGCCAGCTTGCCCTTGACCAGCTTGGCGGCGTCGATCGTCTGCCCGGGGGCGGACTCCAGATACCAGCTCCCGGCACCCTGCGGGTCTAAATCCCAGAACAGAGTGGGGTAGCCGTCGCGAGCGGCCAGATACGCCAGATTGACCGCCGCCGCGGTTTTACCGACGCCGCCTTTTAGGTGGTAGAGCGCGAGAGTCTGCATGGCGCGCATTCTAAACGGCTTATTCGGAAGCCTCGCGCCGTGGTGCCCCGTCTGTTTCGGCGGCAATTTGCTCCATGGCCTCTTCCACTACCTCGATCAGGCGTGTAACAGCCTCGCCGAAGAAGATCGACAGCACCAAGCCCCCGATGGGCAGGGTCCATAGCAGGCCGGGTTCGGTTAGCGAGTGGGCCTCGCGCAGCACGGTGGCGGACAGGTAGAAGTACCCGCCGGCCATGATCAGGACGCCGATGAGCACGTAGGCCATCTTGTACAGCGACCGTTTGAGGCGGAGCAGCGCGGGGCGGGCGCTGTCGGGCAGGGCGGACAGGTGTTCATTGGAGAAATGTCCGATGCGTGCGAGCACCCGAAACAGGTATAGCCCGGCGCAGACCAGGGCCGCGGCGCCCACATAGGGGGTCAGAACGCGCATGACTTGCAGCGGTGCGAACGCCCACAACGCAATGGATAGGCCCAGCAGCACCGGCAGCAGGCGGGTGATCTGCACGCCCCATCGATTGCGTCTCGAAAACCGGGCAAACGCCCTGCGTTCGATTTCCGGGGCGCGCCGGACGATCGATTGTCGCAGGGCGCGGGGCGTGCGGGGGCGTCTGGCGGATGGGGGCGTCATGCCCCTGTTATTCGTCGGGTTTCGAACGTTGGATTCGTGCCCGGTCCGACACGCCTAGGCGCGCTCCAATGGGATGACATAGAGCAACACGGCAAAGTAGTGCAGCACGCTGCCGGTGATCACGAACAAATGCCAGATCGCATGGTGATAGCGCATCGACCGCCACAGATAAAACGCCACGCCCAGGGTGTAGGCCAAGCCGCCTCCGACCATTAACGCGATGCCCTCTCTGGGGAATAGCTCCAGAATCGGCTTGGTGGCGACAATGGCCACCCAGCCCATGCCGAGGTAAAGCGCCACCGAGAACCATTCGTAGCGCCCGGCGGTGAAGATTTTGAAGATCACGCCAAGGCCGGCAAGGCTCCAGACTACCGCGAACAGGCTCCATCCCCAGGGTGGCTCCAGCACCGACAGGGTGAAGGGCGTGTAGGTGCCCGCGATCAGCAGGTAGATCGACGCATGGTCGATGGCTTTGAGCACGGGCTTGGCCGAAGGAATCGGTATGCCGTGGTACAGCGCCGAAGCCGCGTAGGTCAGGATCAGCGTCCCGCCGAAGACCGAGCAACCGACGATGAGTTTCACATCGCCGGTGGGGACAGCGAAACCGACCAGGACCGCCAGGCCAGCAATGCCGAGCACGGCCCCGAGGCCGTGGGTCACGGTGTTGGCGATCTCTTCGCCAGCGGAGTAGGTGACGCTCATGGGCGCAGGTTGGAGGCACGCAGTGGAGAGCGCTGACAGTGGCAGATGAGCGCGTCGTTGTCATCCCGATTTCAGGCGCGAGTGCGTCCTGTTGCATGAACCTTTGATGACGCGCCATGCACGAGCGGCGCAGGGCCGACGACGGTGGTAGTCTGATTGCATGCGATGGATCGCCATTCTTCTTTGCGGATGGAGCCTCGCGCTCACCGCCACATCGACCCGGGCCCAGGGCGCCGGACAGGCTGTTGTTGTCGCGCTGGACGATGCCATCAGTCCGGCCACGGCGGCCTACTTCGAGGGTGCGCTGGACGACGCCATCGATGCCGGGGCGCGGCTGTTGATCCTGGAGCTGGACACGCCCGGCGGCCTGGACAGCGCCATGCGCGACATCATCAAGCGCATCCTGGCCAGCCCGATTCCGGTGGTGACCTATGTGTCGCCATCAGGCTCACGTGCGGCCAGTGCCGGAACCTACATTCTCTACGCCAGTCATGTGGCGGCCATGGCGCCGGCCACCAATCTGGGCGCGGCGACACCGATTCCGGTCGGCGGCTCACCCGGTGGCGCGCCGACCCAGCCCGGAGCGGAGCAGCCCGAGCCCGCGTCGGATGACGAATCGGCTGGTGACGCTCAGCCGGCGAGCCAGCCGGACGAGGTGGCCCCGGCCGGCACGGCCTCGCGGCGCAAGGCGGTGAACGATGCCGTGGCGTATATCCGCGGGCTGGCCGAGCGTCGGGGGCGCAATGCGGACTGGGCCGAACGGGCCGTGCGCGAAGGCGTCAGCCTGTCGGCCGATGCGGCGCTGGCGGACAACGTCATTGATCTGGTGGCCGCGAGCATTCCTGAACTCTTGGCGGCCATCGACGGGCGGACCGTGGAGCTGGCCACCGGTTCGGTCACGCTGGCGACCGAGGGCCTGACGCTACAGCGCGTGGAGCCTGACTGGCGGGTCGAGCTGCTATCGATCATCACCAACCCGACGGTGGCCTACATCCTGATGATGATCGGCATCTACGGCCTGCTGCTGGAGGGCTACAGCCCGGGCGCCATCGTGCCCGGTGTGGTGGGCTCCATCGCCTTGTTGCTGGCCTTGTTCGCCTTTCAGGCGCTGCCGATTAATTACGCCGGTCTGGCTCTCATGGCGCTGGGCCTGGCACTGATGGTCGCCGAGGCCTTTGCGCCCAGTTTTGGTGCACTGGGGCTGGGAGGCCTGGCGGCGTTTGTCTTCGGCTCTATCATGCTTATGGACACCGATGTGCCCGGCTATGGCGTTAACCTCGGGGTCATTGGCGGCATTGCCACGGTGGGCTGCGCAGGGATGGTGCTCAGCGCCTGGATGTTTGCCCGATCCCGTCGCGCGCCGATCTCCACCGCCTCCGAGGCGCTGGCCGGTGAGTGCGGCGTTGCCGATACCCCGCTGGCGGCGGGCGAGGCCGGTTGGTCGATCGTGGCGGGTGAGACCTGGAAGATCCGCCCCACCGCCCCTCTGGAGGCGGGCGAACGGTTTCGCGTGATCGACCGCGAGGGCCTGGAGTTACAGGTCGAACCGGTTCGGGCCACCGCCCAACACTGATTTCGAACGGCACGATCTTTTCGACGGAGAGTTCGCATGACCCCATTGATCAGCATTTTCGTCTTCGCGGTTGTCGCGCTGCTCGCGTCCGCGATCAAGATTCTCAACGAGTACGAGCGTGGGGTGATTTTTACCCTGGGCCGCTACACCGGGACCAAGGGCCCCGGCCTGATCCTCGTCATCCCATTCCTGCAGAAGATGATGAAGGTCGATATGCGGGTCATCGTCATGGACGTGCCGACCCAGGACGTGATCTCCCGCGACAATGTCTCGGTCAAGGTCAACGCCGTGGTGTACTTCCGTGTCGTGGATGCCGGCAAGGCCACGCTGCAGGTCGAGCAGTACTACGCGGCCACAAGCCAGCTCGCCCAGACCACGTTGCGCTCGGTGCTGGGCCAGCATGAGTTGGACGACATGCTCACCGAGCGCGACAAGCTCAACCAGGACATCCAGGCCATTCTCGATCGCCACACCGATGCCTGGGGCATCAAGGTCTCGAACGTCGAGATCAAGCATGTGGATCTCGACGAATCGATGATTCGCGCCATCGCCCGCCAGGCCGAGGCCGAGCGTTCGCGGCGCGCCAAGGTCATTCACGCCGAAGGTGAGCAGCAGGCGGCGGAAAAACTCACCGAAGCCGCCAAGGCACTGGCGCTGGAACCCCAGGCCATGCAGCTGCGTTACCTCCAGACCCTGCTCGATGTCACCACCGGCAGCAGTGGGCAGAACTCCACGATCATCTTCCCGCTGCCCATGGACCTGATCAAACCATTGATGGCCAAGCTCAACTCTGACGAATGATGGGCTCGCGCGGCCTCATGCTCGCCCTGGTCGCCGCGCCGCTGCTGGCCATGGCCTCCGGCGGCGGGTTGAGCGACCAGGAGGTCCAGCGATGGATGCAGACCCGGCTGGCCGTACATGCCGTGCAGCCCTCTGCGGGTGAGGGCGGGCAGCTGGTGGAGGCGGCGCAGGCCCGTGTGACCAGCGCTGGTTACAGCAGCGTCGCCGCCTACCGTGCTCATGGCCTGCGGATCCGGGAGGCGATGACCCAGCTGCAACGGCCCGATGCGGATGTTCCCGCCCTGCAGCAACAGCTGGAGCAGATCAAGGATCTGCGTGCCGCCGGCATGTTGGATCAGCGCGAGTATGTCGACGCCCGCGACACGCTGGAAGCCCAGCGCAATCAGCGTCGCCAGAGTCGGCGGGACTGGCCGGCCGTCGAGGCCCGGCTGGACGACCTGCTGGCCTTGCAGGCCTATCTCGATGGCCGGCGCGACAGCCCGCCTGCGTGGTGATCGAGGAGCTTTACCTGCTTGGCAAGGTGGCCGCCGCGATGGTGCTGGCGGGCCTTGTCGGCTTTGAGCGCGAGGCGGATCGCAAGGCGGCCGGCCTGCGTACCCACATGCTGGTGGGGGGTGCGGCGGCGCTGCTGGTGGGGCTGTCGGATCTGCTCATCGAAACCTTCAGCCACGAAGCCGGCGAGGCCATGCGCACCGACCCCATTCGTATTGTCGAGGCCATCGTCGCCGGTGTGTCTTTTCTTGGCGCGGGCACCATTTTTGTCTCGGGCCAGAACCGGGTCCGCGGACTGACCACGGCCGCGTCGCTGCTCATGGTTGCTGGTATCGGCGTCACCATCGCTGTCGAGGCCTGGGTCGTGGCGCTGGGCGTCACGCTGCTGACGCTGGCCGTGCTGCGGGTGCTCGCGCTGCTTGATACCCCCAAGGGCCACGACAACGGTGACTAGCCTTCTGTCGGAACGGGCCGGGCGCTGACTCCAACGTCCGGCCCCGGTCTGCATGTCGGATCGGCTAATACTTAACCGAGCAGCCGTAGGGCTTGGTCGAGGCCGGGTCGGGCAGGCGATCCTGGGCCAGGGCGGCCATGGAGGTCTGCACGTAGTTGGTGGCGCGTTCGATGTCCGCCGTGTCGGCGCTGGGGATCGAGTCGATAGCGCCCATGTAGGCCATCATCGTGCCGTCGGAATCGATGATGTACATGTGGGGTGTGGTTTTGGCGCCGTACAGGCGACCCACCGTGCCGTCCTCATCCAGCAGCACATGGGTGGGCTTGGCGTCGCGTGCTTCGGTTAGCGTGAGCGCCTTGTCGGCGGAGACATGACCCTGCTTGCCAGGTGCCGACGAGATGATGGACAGCCAGACGGCGTCGTCACCGGTGTAACGCGTTTGCAGCGACTGCATGTTGCCGCTCTTGTAGTGCTTCTGGACGAACGGGCAGCCGTGATTGGTCCATTCAAGAATGACGGTCTTCCCTGCGAAGTCGCTGAGCGAGACGTCGGAGCCGTCCGCGCTGGGCAGGGTGAAATCCGGTGCCGGGTTCCCCGGCGCAACCTTGGCCTGTGCTGTGCCGACGAGCAGGGCGAGCAGGGCGATGGGAGCAAGCAGCGTGCGCATCGTAATTCTCCTTAAAGCGTGTCGAGGGCGTCGACGACGCGTTGTGGGGTCAGAATCTGTGGCAGGACCATCGGTGCGGCACCGGCTTCACCCGGATAGAGCAGATACAGCGGCACTCCGGTGCGGTCGTACTGCTCCAGCACGGCGGTGATGACAGGGTCGCGATTGGTCCAGTCCCCTTTGAGTCGCGCAACGCCGCTGCGTTCCATCGCATTCACGACAGTCGCTGTGTTCAATGCGACACGTTCATTGACGTGGCAGGTCACGCACCAGTCGGCCGTCAGGTTCACGAAGACGGGCTGGCCCTTGGCTTGTAGTTCGGCGACGGTGTCGGGGGCATACACGCCCCAGCCGGCGGCGCTGGCCACGTCGGTGGGGGCAGCGCTGGCAGGTGCCGGTTGCAACAATGGCGACGCGAGCATCGCCAGGCTGCCGGCCACGGCCAGCCAGGCGGCGAGGGCCAGGCCGACGCGCGCAGGTCCCTGCTGCGGGCGCTTGCTCCAGAGCCAGATCGCAAAGCCGATCAGCACGACACCCAACAGGCCGACCGCCATGCCGTTGACGCCGGTCTGCCGGCCCAGCACCCAGATCAGCCAGATGGCCGTGACATACATGGGAAAGGCCATGAGCTGCTTAAAGGTCAGCATCCATGCGCCGGGTCGCGGTAACAGCCTGGCGGTAGCCGGTACGAAGCCGATCAGCAAAAAGGGCAGGGCCATGCCCAGACCGAGAGCGGCGAACACGGCCAGCGCCACGATGGCCGGCTGGGTGATGGCGAAGCCCATCGCCGGGCCCATGAACGGTGCCGTGCAGGGTGTGGCGACCAGGCAGGCGAGCAGGCCGGTCATCAGGGCGCCGCGCCGGCCACCTTGATGCGTGAGCGAATCACCCATGCCCATCAGCCGCGTGCCGAACTCGAACACGCCGGCCAGGCTGAGGCCCAGCACGAACATGATCCAGGCCAGCACGGTGACAAACACCGGCGACTGCAGCTGGAAGCCCCAACCAATACGCTCGCCGGCCTCGCGCAGGGCGATGAGCGCAATGGCCAGCACCAGGAATCCACCCACCACACCAGCCGTGTAGCACAGCGCATGAACCCGCCGCTCACCGGCCGCGCTGCCAGACTGCTGAGCCACCGACACCGCCTTGATCGACAGCACCGGGAAGACGCAGGGCATGAGATTCAGAATCAGTCCGCCCAGCAGGGCGAAGACCAGAGCCAGGCCCAGGTTGAAGCTGGCATCGCCGGCGGCAGCGGTGCTGCCACCATCGACCGGGATCAGCGCGTCCGCGCCGATCTGCCGGGCCGTGAACACCACGGCACGCTGGTTGTTGATGACCACCACGTGCTCGGATTCCTTCGGCAGCGCACCCAGGTACTCGCTGGTCTCCACCCGGATGTCGATGACTGCCTCACCGTGGCGGAACACCGGGGTGTCGGTATTGCTGGCCAGTTCGGTCGTGGCCGGGAAGTACACCAGCGAGTCGCCGGCCGGCAATGCATCCGGTGCGAGTTGAATCCGCAGGTGCTCACCGTCCACGGCGAACTGTGCAGGTGCGGTCAACGGGGTGGGCACCCGCTTGCGGGTCTGCTGCAGGGCCTTGGCCCATTGGGAGGGCTGGGCGCTGGCCTGCACCGGCAGGGTCAGGTTCAGATCGGCCGAGCCTGGAATGCAGATGTTTTCGCAGACCAGCCAACTGGCGGCGACATCCAGGGTCAGCTCCTCGGCATCGAAATCGGCGGGGACCGGGATGTCCGTGAGCAGAAAATGTTCGCCGGAGTAGCCGAAGTTGGTCAGCGGGCCCATGGGCTGGCGCTCGGGGAACGGCCACAGAATGGGGCCCGGCTCGATGGATTCGGGAACATCCCAACGCAAGCGGGTGGGCAGGCCAGAGTCGCCTGGGTTGCGCCAGTAGGTGTGCCAATGCTTGTCCGGCTCCAGTCGCAGGGCGACGGTCAGCGTCTCGCCGGGCACGGCGGCCGTGGTGGCGGCAACCAGTTCGGCGTTGATGTGGTCCTGGCGCACGGCCTCGGCCGGTGCGGTCAACGGGACCAGGGCCAGGGCGAGCAGCGCCAGCCGAGTCAGGCATTGCACAGCCGACCGGCTGCGTGGTCTTGTAGCGGAAGTTAGGGCCATGAGATCGGTCTTGAAAATGGACGATGACAAGGACGAACACCGTTGCCGGCGATTGTCTCACAGCCGATGAGACCATCCTGGCGCCCAATTATTCTCGCCGTGCTGTGGCTGGGTCTGTCCACGGCCGCAGATGCAGGCTTTCGCTGCGATGGCCAGATCATCGATACGGGCGACAATCGGTTGAAGGTTCGCTCGCTGTGCGGGGAGCCCGACCTCATCGATGCACCCGGGCAGGCGGTCATCGGTCATGCCCTGCAGGCGGACCAGGAAACTTGGTACTACAACTTCGGGCCGCGTCAGCTGATCCGGGTGCTGCACTTCCGCCGAGGTCGATTGGTGGAGATCGACCAGGACGGTTACGGCTTTCGCGTGACCGAGCCGGGGCGCTGCAGCGGCTTCGACATGGTCGCAGGCTGGTCCAAGTTCCGATTGCTGGTGGAATGCGGCCCACCTGATGACACCGAGATCGGCCGTGTGCTGCGTCCGGTGCGGCCGGAGGACTTTGGCGGTCATGGCGCGCATTTGACCGGCCAGCGGATCGAGGTGCTGCGCGAGCGGTGGATCTACAACTTCGGACCGGAGCAGTTGCTGCGCACGGTCTGGATCGAGCAGGGTGTGGTGACAGACGTCGAGGTTGGCGGCCGGGGTTACCCGGAGCGCTGATCATGCACACCTTGGACATTTGCGGGCGCGACTCGCGCCTCACGCAGTCGGTGCTTAGCCTCCTGCCCTCACACACCCGATGGCCGATTCGATGAACAAACGAATAAGCGTTGACATGGCAACTGGTACCGCTTGGATCCTGATGGGTTGGCTGGCAGCGTTTGTCGCTGTCGCCAGCTGCAACGGGCCGCTGGATGTCAGCAAACGGCGGCTGGCCGGCGACGAGACCGTGCGACTGTGCGAGGCCTACGCGAACCAGGTCGTGCTGGTCGTCAACACCGCCAGCAAATGCGGTTACACCGAACAGTACGAAGGGCTGGAATCGCTATACGACCAGCGCCGAGATGAAGGGCTGGTTGTCCTGGGCTTTCCGTCCAATGATTTTGGCGGCCAGGAGCCGGGCACGGAAGCCTCCGTGGCCAAATTCTGCCGTCTGACCTACGGGGTCCAGTTCCCCATGTTCGAAAAAACAGCCACCGCCGAAGGTACGCAGGATCCGCTATACCAGGCGCTGGCCGCATCGGCGGGTCGCTATCCCCAGTGGAATTTTCACAAGTACCTGATCGGTCGCGACGGCCAGGTCATTCGCGATTTCCCCAGCGCCACCCGCCCCGATGATCCTGAGCTAACCAAGGCAATCGAGGCAGCGCTGGCCGAATGAATCCAGCCGGCGCAGCATACTGGCGGCAATTGGTGCGGGCGGCGACCGAGCGCGGGCACCCCATGCGTGTCGGCGCGTTGGCCACCCTGCAAGACGACCAGCCGCAGGTCCGCATGGTCGTGCTGCGGTCCGTGGACATCGATCTGGCGGTGCTGTGCGCCTACACGGATCGCCGCAGCGACAAGGTCGCTGCACTCCAGCGGGCAGCACAGGCGGAGTGGATGTTCTACGATGCCGAGGCCGGATTGCAGTTGCGCGTGGCGGGGACCGCCAAGGTCCATCTTCAGGGCGACGCCGTCGATGCCGCCTGGGCCGGATTGCATGCCGGTCAGCGGCGTGAGTATCAGATGGCGACCGCGCCCGGCACGCCGCTGGAACAGGGCGCCGAATCGGTTTCGGAGGCAGCGGCGCGGCAGCATTTCGCCGTGCTCAGCCTGCATGCAGATCGCCTGGATGTACTGGAACTGGAACGCCAGCAGCACCGCCGCACACGCTTTTGTCGCCACAGCCAATGGGCACCGGAGGCCCTGACACCGTGACTCAGACCATGCAAATCGACACGGGTGAAATCACGGTGTGGCCAGAGAATCTGGCCATCGACTTGGTGCATACCTCGCCGACCATCGGCCGTATCCGCTTTCTGGATCAGGCGCGCTACCACGAGGCCTTGTTCGAGGCCCTGGCAGAAGCCGAAGAAGATCGCAGCCGATCGGCGCCGCGAGCCGGCGGCCATGCCCGCATCGAGGAATTCGATGCCTGGGATACCCCCGAGGCCGAGTTGCTTCGCCTGCGAGCGGTCAAGTTCTGCCGGGCGCTGATGAACACGGATGCCATCGCGCTGCAGACTGCCGACGTGCTGGTCGTGCGGCGCGGCCAGCAGATTCCCGCCTATCAGCCGGAACGCTGCGTGGCCTCGCTGACCTACGTCCTATCCGGTGATACCCGCTTCCTCTTCCAGCACAGCTCCCTGGGCCAGCATCGGTTCCTCGTGCCCGAGGACACCCGCCCCGGTGACTGTTTTGCCGCGCCCAATGACATGGTGCTCAGCGTACCGCCGGTGGCATCACAGGTGCCGCTGATGTTGGTCAGCTTCGGGTTTCGTCGGCTGCCCTAGTCCGGTCGCTGGAGGTCTGCGCCCCGGTCATCTTGCCGGCCCGATCGTTCCCAACACGCGCTTGGATGTCGTGACGCCTGCTTGGTGCTGGTTAGCGCGCGCCAGGCGACAACGCGATCTGCATGCGCAGACCCTGGCGGTGCATGAGCTGCCCGGCAGCGGGAAAGAACAGCAGCATCGCCAGGCCGTAGTTCCACTCGACGATGTTCTGGACGGCGTCTGGATTCTCTAGCAGCCACGGGGCAGGAAGACTGGTGACACCGATGATCAGCTGCAGGAGGCAAAGCCAGAGCATCCCGTGCAAAGCCTGGGGCCGCCTGCTCTGTGCAAGGCCATGCCAGGCCGCTGCGGTCAGCAGTAACTGCGCAAACGCCGTCAAGGCAAAGAACATCCGGGCACCGAATCGACGCAGCCAGTCATACCAAAGGCCGTCGGAACCCAGAAACGTGGCGTAGAGAATCAGGAACAGGCCCCCGCCAATGCCGGCGCCGAGCAGGGCGATCGACGCGAGTCGGCGTTGCAGGTGCAGGCACCAGAGGCCGGCGATTAGCCAGAACGCCATCAACAGTACGCCACCGGGAATCACCAAGGCCTTGAAGATGAAGTACGGCGCGCCGTGGCGGCCGGTGGCGCTCACGGTTGTGCAGCCGTCAACAAACGGCACGCAACTCGGCACGAGTCCTTGATGCATCGACAGCATCGTGCAGGCCACAACGGCCAGGGCGGGCACGACGCCGCAGGCCCAGGCCAGCGGCCAGACCGGCAGACCGTGGCTAGCCGTCGACCCGGAACTCCACATGGTCTCGGCGCACCCAGCCCCAGCGGTCGAGATGGCGGACGTAGACGCGGTACCACTGCGGCAGGCGATCAAAGACCAGCACGATCATCCCGCCGGGCAGATGAGGGCGCCGGCCATAGCCGGTCAATGCCTCCGGGCGATCGTAAAGCACGCCCCCGGCGTTGCGGACGCGATAGTCGCGCCCGGCCAGCATGGCCTGTTCGTAGGCCACGGCGGGTGGATAGGCCTGATCGGCCGCCGAGTTCATCAGCGAAAACGCAGCCTGGTCGGAGTGTTCGACACCGACACCTTCCGCATACAGGGTGCCGAGTTCGTACTGCGCGGCAGCTAGGCCCTCGCGGGCGGCGACCGCGTACCACTTGGCGGCTTCGGGATAGTCACGCGGCAGATAGCGCCCGCGGTCGTAGTGATTGGCCAGTGACCACTGGCTGGTCAGATCGCGCGCATCGATACCGGGGCGCAGGCCCGTGATGATGGGGGGCACGTTGCGTGTCATCGGGATGCGGTCGGTGGGCGCGGCACACTTCGCCGGCTTGGCGACATAGTCCGGTGTCAGACAGGCGTCATGCCAGTCGGGGTTTTTCCAGGCATGGGCACGGAAATACTGCTCGGCGGAATCCACCAGCTCGCCGGCCGAGCGCACGGTGGTGGTTGGATCGTCGATGGCGGCAATGGGCTGGCTGAATTCCGGCAGCTGCGCAAGCGCGCCGGCACTGGCGACGCCAAGCAAGAGGCACAGCGGGATATAGATGGCGAGGCGCGACATGCTGCGAAGACTACGCAAGCCTGCAGCGCTTGGAAATCCGGCGGGCGGGTTGTTGCGGGTGTTAGAGGTCGCCGACCAGACCCAGCCGGCTGGCTTCCAGCGCGGCTTCGGCCCGGCTGGAAATATTGAGCTTGCGGTACACCGCCTTGATGTAGCCGGCGGCGGTGTTGCGGGTCACCCCCATGGTCTCGGCAACATCGGGCAAGCGAAAGCCCTTGGCGATGAGTGTCAGCACCTCACGTTCGCGCGGTGACAACGGCACCTCGGGTTCGGTTTGCTCCTGGGCAAAGATGCGCAGCAGGCGCTGGGCGACCCGAGGCGACAACGGGGGTTCGCCGGCGGCAATGCCACGCAGCGACTTGGTGACCCGTTCGCGGGCCTGGTCCTTGAGCAGATAGCCCGTGGCTCCGGCGCGCAGTGCCGGAAACAGGTGGCGATCATCCGCGTAAATCGTGGACACGATGATGTGCGGCGTCTGACCGCCATGAGCCAGCTGGCGAATCAGTTCGATGCCCGAGCCGTCCGGCAGGCCGAGGTCGATGAGTGCGAGCTGCGGCGTGCAGGCTTCGATGGCCTGCCGGCCCTCGGCCACACAGCCCGCCTGGGCCACCGCCATCTCGGGGAAGACTTCCTCCAGCACATCACAAAGCCAGGCCGCGGAGGCTTCCAGGTCTTCGACGACCAAGCCATGCTGCAGGGCTGGGGTGGCGGTGGATTCAGTCATGGGTGGATCATGCGGGATTGCCCGCGCCGGCGCCCCCCTCAGATGGGGGGATCGGCACCCGCAAGACCACCTTGGTGCCGCCTTCGGTGCCTGGGTTCCAGTCGATGTTCCCATGCAGCTCTTCCGCACGCTGTCGCATGCTGGCCGTGCCACGACCGGACCCCACGCGGTCCGGCGGCATGCCCTCGCCATCGTCGGTGAAGTCGATGAGCAGCAGGTCGGCGGCCGCGCTGACGCGGACACGAATACGGGAGGCCTCGGCGTGGCGCACGCCATTCGTGATGGCCTCGCGCGCGATGCGATACAGGTGCAGGGCATCCGCCTCCGGCAGGTCGGGGTCGGGAATGTCGGTGGTTTGCTGCCAGATCAGCGCAACCCCCATGGTGTCCAGGCGCTGCTCCATCTCGTCTCTGATCTGAGCCAGGATCTCCAGCAATGAGCCCTCCGCAGCCTGGGTGCGGGAGACGACGGCGCGCAGGTCCTGGAGCACGTCCCGGGCAATCGCGGCCGTGTCCGGATCGCTGCTGCCGTGGGCCAGCGTCAGCAGCCGTCCGCCGATGTCGTCATGCAAATCCCGGTAGATGCGGTCGCGTTCGGAGGCGATGGCTTCCTGTGTGGACTGCGCCGTGCTCAGCGAGTCGGCCGAGGCCTGCAAGGCTCGGATGGCGGCCTGCTGCCGTTTGAGCATCACACCCAGCACGACCAGGCCAAGGGCCAATACCCCCACCGCCAATGCCAGCCAGAAGGTCATGGCCGGCCACACCAAGAGGGGCGTGGCGAGGGGCTTGATAGCACGGAGGTGAACATGGTCGGCAAGTCTGACCTGAGGCCACGACCAGCGGCAAGCGTCTACCGAGGGCGGGCAGGCGCGGGGCTGTGCAGCGTTGCCTCGTACTGCGCCAGCAGCGCCGCCGCGCGATGCCAGCGCGCCGGGCGCTCTTCGGGCAGGGCCAGGCGCAGTTGATCCAGTACCGCCTGGCGATGCGGTTCGGTGGCGCAGTGCTGCGCCAATGAGCCGACCAGACGCCGCGCGGCGGGTGCATTGCGAATCCCCAGGTTGGCGCCCAGCCCGCGGGTCATGGCGTCACAGGCGCGGGGCCAGTCACCCGCGCGGGCGGCGACCTGGGCCAGTGTCTCCAGCGTGGCTGCGACTCCAGTGCGTTGACCGAGTTGCTGGTACAGGCCTCGTGCCGACTCCAGCCACTGCATCGCCTGTTCGGCCTGGTGGTCATGCACGGCCGCCTCGGCCCGCAGACGTTGAATACGGGCGTTGAGCAGCGGCTCGCTGGCATGCAACGGCTCCGCACAGTTGGACGGTCCGGCAGCCAGCAGCTCCCGGCAGTCCAGCAGCCGCGCCACCTGGCCCAGTGCATCCCGACGCTGAATCAGCGGTGCGATGCGTTGTCGCGCCAGCGCAGACCGTCCATGCGCCGCATCAACGCGCGCCAGCATGTACGTGGTCTGGGCGCGGGTCAGGGCCGAGACGCCATCCCGCCGTGCCAGGGCATCCAGCGTGCCGGCCAATGCCGCGGCCGTGTCGGATTGTTCGCGGATCAGGGCGATATCGATCTGGCCCATCACAGCGCGAATCTGTGTTTCGGTGTCATCGAGACTGCGGGCGAGCACGCGGGCGTCCTGCAGCCGGCCCAATGCCATGCTGAAATGCTCGTCGGCCAGTGCCTGCTGGCCGGCAGCGAGCAGCCGTTGGGCGTCACTGGGAGGCGGTGTCTGCGGTCCGCTGCGACCGGCACAGGCCGTCAGCAGGGCGAGGGCCAGCAGGCTTGGAATCAGACGTCTCATTGCGGCGGGAGCACGGTGCGGGTGGGGCGTTCGGCGGCTTCTTGCCGCTCCACGCCGCGCGAGATCGGCCAGGTCGTGTTGACGGCTTCAACCGTCTTGCTGACTTCATCCAGCAGCGCCTGCATATCGCGAACCATGCCCGGCACTGCCTCGCCTTGGTCGGCCAATGTGGCCATGAGCTCGCTGGCATGGGCTTCCAGCGCCATCAGGCGTTCGCTGAGTTGCGGCAACTGCGCCGTCATCGTCGCCACATCCTGCATCATCGGTTCGATGGCCTGCATTTGTTCCTGAAGGTTTCGGGTGAGCGCCTGGGCGTTATCCAGCGTTTGTTCGAGCGACGCCAGTGCATCCGGCTCACGGATCAGGCGGGGCAGGCTGCCGTCCCCGGTGACCAGCGTGTCGCTGAGCTGGTGGAGATTGGCCGTCACGCCGGCCACATCCTCCACCATTTGCTGCAACTGTGGCGTGCCGTCCGCATTCGGTGCATTCAGCTGGTTGAGGATGTCCGCAAGATTTTGCACCGCCGGGCCGATTTCACTGATCGCATCGTTCAACGAAGCGCCGGGCTGCACCCGCAGCCGTGCGCCGGGCAGAATCGGGGGCGCGCCTTCGCTGCCGCCGCTGATGTCCACGGTGGCACTGCCCAGCATGGACGGTGCCCCGACTGTGGCCACCGAGTCCTCGCGGATCAGGTCGCCATAGGCGGCGCGAATCTGCAGTGCCACGTCGATCCGGCCCGCCTCGTCCACCGCAATGGCGCGAACACGCCCCACCTCAACGCCCGAGGCGTAGACCCGCGTCCGGGTGCTCAGACCTTCGGCCCGGTCGGTGAGCACATGGAGTTCGAAGCTGTCGGTGAGCAGAAAGCCGATGCGGTCGTTGAAGACCAGGCCTGCGATCAGGAGCAAAAACGCCCCGATCACGAACGCTCCGACCAGCCGCTCCTGCCAGCTGTAGTCGAGCGTGTGCACGTAATGCACGCGGCGGGGCGGGGCGGTGCCGGTTGCGGGGCGGCTGTGATCAGATGTGGTCATGCGGGTATCGGGTAGGTGCCAAGCCGGCGCAGGTACGCCGTCCAGTTGGCATAGGGGTTATCCGGCGAAAACGCTTCTTCGGGCGCGAGTACCAGGGCCGTCTGGGTGTCTGCGTAGACGGTTTGTTCCGCGTGGTGACGCGCGAATTCGAGGTTGGCCGTCTCCACAATCAGCGTGCAATCGAACTGTTGCTGCAATGACAGCAGCAAGTCACCAATAGACGTCCAGTGCTCCACGCTGTCGAGTTCGAAAGGTTCGTCGATGAACAGCAACGGGGGGCGGTTGCCCAGCGCCCGGGCCAGCAGGGCCTGCCAGCGCGATCTGCGGTCGAGAAAGGCCGGCAGCGCCGTGCGGTCGGCGCGAAAGTCCACGGCATCGAGCAATGCGTGAGCGGCGGACATGGCTTCGCGCCGGGGCATCTTGCGGTGATACATCAGCGGCAGCATCACATTCGCGCAGGCGTTGAGATTGCTCATCAAGGGGAATGCGTGGCTGATGAACCCCGAGCCGGTGGGGCGGCGCCCCCGGCGTCGACGGTCCGGCTTCAGCAAATCCACCCCGGACATCATGTGCGCCCGGCAATGCGCCGGTTCCAGCGCAGCCAGTGCCAGCAGCAGTTGATTCCGCTGCGCACCACTGCGAGCGGCGATGACGACCACGCTGCCGGCGCGAACATCCAGGTCCAACGGTGCCAGCGGCGGCTCGCCCTGCGGTTGCAGGCCACGACATTGCAGCGCCAGCGTCATGGCAGTTCCAACAACGAAAACAGGGCGGCGATGACGAACACCAGCGCGTAGCTGGATGCGATTGCCTGCTGGGTGCGTTGGGGGACTTCGGTGCGGGACACCTCGACCTTGAGCGCACAAAAACAGGCGGTGCCCGTGACGATCAGGCCGAAAATCAGGTTCTTGATCACGAAAATGGCGCCATCGCCGGGAGTGATCGCGCCCGCCAGTGCGGGCAGCAGGGCCAGGTGCTCGGCGCTGAACACCAACGCGCTGACCAGTCCGCCGCCAATCAAGGCGACAGCCCCGAAGTAGATGGATAGCGCCAGCTGGGCGATGGCGCCGCCGATCAGGCGTGGGGCGACAAAATAATCGGTGAGCCGAATGCCCAGCAGGTCCAGCGCGGCGACTTCGCGGTTGAGCTTCATCTGGGCCAGGTCCACCGCAATGGCCGAGCCGCTGCGGCCGATGAGGATCAATGCGGTCAGCAGTGGGCCGAGCTGCAGCGCCAGACCCACGACCAGCAGGCGTGCCAGCTCCTCCGATTCACCAATGGAATTGCCGGCCATGAGCAGCGGTGGTGTCAGCGCCATGCCCATCGCCAATCCGATCAGCAGAAGCAGCGGCAGGGCATCGATACCACTGAACAGAATCTGCACCACCACCGCCCGGCGTGTGGCCCGGTTGCGAATCGGGCTGCGCTGCCACCAGTGCAGCAGCGCCTGCAGCATGAACGTGACCAGGTCCACAACAAACAACAGCGACGCGACCACATTACGGCCCAGCGCGCCGGGCACTGCGATCAGGCGTCGGGCAGCGGTCGAACGGCCCATGGCCTGTGCTTGCGAACCTGCGTCCCCCACGAACACTCCCCGTCGCTGTGATGGCCGTCGGTGCTTCCCGAAGAACGGCGCTCACCCAAGCCCCGATTATGAAAGCCGGGACGCAAATCACAAGCGTATCGGTGTGGGCTCCCCCCTGAATGGGGGATAGCCCGGTTACGTTGAGCCGGTGACGATGCGAAGGGCGGCGTACCGCCCCGGCGGGCGCTGCGACTGGTTTTACGGAGCGAGATTCGTCATGAAACAATTCAAGTCCTGCGCCCTGTCCCTCGGCCTCGCGATCCTGGCGACTGGCTGCGACAACGCGTCTATCGACATCGATGCCGATTCACCGGCCCCGATGGCCACGACACTCGGCGGTGCCGCCTCATTGGGCGTGGTGACGGATGCCGACGTCAACTTCTACCAAGCCGACGGCACGACGTTGATCGGCACCGGTTCGACGGGTGCCGACGGCGCCGTCAACGTGACGGTGACCTCGTCCTACGCGGGCCCCGTGGTCGTCGAGGTTCTCGGCGATGACATCGACGCGATGTACTTCGACGAGGCCGCTGGCACGCTCCGACCATTTCCGGCAGGCGCCCGACTGCGCGCCCTTGCGCCGGCGCCCGGGTCGTCGATTGCGGTGACGACGCTCACCGAGTTGGCTTACCAAACAGCCGTTAACGACGGGCTGTTTCCGCTCACTGTGACCGAGGTCAACGCGGCGAATGAGGCGATCCGCGCCGCGCTGGCGCCCGGCCTGAGCAGCATCACCTCATTACCGACCCCGGTGGGCGCGACCACCGCTGCCGGGTCGCTGACGAACACGGATGCCGGTCGCTACGCTCTTTACCTCGCTGCACTGGCCACGGTCGCAGCGAGTGAGCCGTCGCCGGCGCTGGCTGTACTGAGCGCCCTGGTGGCCGATGCCGCAGATGGAGCCATCGACGCCAGCGTTGCGAATGCCCCCTACAGTGATTTTCTGAGCGACATGGCCGCCGCATTGACCACGGCAGCGAACACCTATGCGAATGCAGACCTGCAGGCCAATGCCTCACAGCTGGCCCCGGCGTCGACGCAGGTCAGCACGTCAGGCGGCGGCGGTGGCAATGCCGGGCCTAACGGGACAACCGCCCCCGGCACGGTCAACGCCGGACTCGTCAGCCAGTACACGCTGACCGCGACCGAGAACCAGTCCGGGTCTCCCTATGCCGACGGCGACATGGTGATGGTGATCGTGTCCGACACCACCTTGCAGATCGGCGAAGGCCCGGTGCTCACCGACCCGTTCGTTCGTGAGATCGGTGGCAGTCCGCAGACTTCAGAGATCATCTGGCTGGATACGGCGGCTAACCTGGAATACGCGTTGTCTGACAACGCCACCGGCGCGTTCAACGAAATCAATATCGGCGATGCGTCGAATCCATTGTCGCAGGGGATTCCTAGCTTCTTGGGGCAGTTGGTCGATCAGTCGTCCGGCGGCGGCGAGGGTCCGGCCGGGATCGAGTTGGTGACTGCGCTGGCCGGTACCTATGCGGTCGATACCGTGCTCGATGGCACCCACACCCGTGGCACGGTGGTGATCGACGAAAACGGTGCAGTCGACTATGACGACGGCATCCAGTTCGGACCATCGGATTACCAGGCTGTCTTCGATCGCATCGACTGTTGCATGCGTGTGGGTATTCAGATGGTGGTGCAAGGCGACGGCAACCAGCCAACCTACGATCTCTATCTGGATGGCGACGGCAATCTGGAGCGGGTGCGCTTTCTGACCGACGGGCTGGATAGCCCCGGCAGCGAGGTCGCGGTCAGCCTCCAGGGCGCGGAGAGCAATGACCCCGAAGTGGGCAACAATGGACCTGCGGCGCTGGTCAACAACGGCGTCACCGGGATCGTGGACGGTGTCGAGTACACCAGCCCCGATGACATCGTGCTGATGGACAACGGCAATACCTTCTACCTACAGGCAACCGGACCGTCCAGCCAGTGGCGCTTAACCGTGACCAAGGCCGCCGGCACCTACGAGTGCGCCGACGATGCCTCGGCTGCGGATGCGGTCAAGTTGCAGCATTTGCAAGGTGCCGGAACCGGGCCTGACGCTGGTGTCGGATCCCAGGACGGTCAGTGCACCATCAAAGTGGTCCAGGCCGGTCCGATTGTCGAGGGCTACTTCACCGGGTCACTGATCGCCAACGATAACGTCACCCAGCTGCCGGTGACCGACGGTTATTTCTACTACGATCCTGCGACGCCCAATGCGTCCGGGAATCCGTCGGATGATGCCGCGTTGGCAATGGGCGAGACGGGTGTCTCCGGGCGGGTGGATGGCATTCGCACGACCATCGTGTCGGCCTCACCGTACAACGATATGGGTAATGGTTACTTCGGCCTGGCGGTGACTGATACGCAAGGCCCAGATAACGCGACCCGTCGCTGGACGATGCGGGCCCCGCTCGAAGTGGGCACCCACGCCTGCCGTTTTGCCGGGAATGATGAACCGGTTAATACCGAAATCTCGCTCAACGATGGCGTCGACTTTTTCGCCGTATCCGGCGATACGGGCTGCGAGATCACCGTGACGTCGATTAGCGGCGGTCTTCTGGAGGCAACGTTCAGCGGAACCGCAGCAGTCTTCCGCGACAACCGCCTTGAATCTGTTGCGATCGAATCAGGGGTGGTTCGATTGTCGGCACCGTAATGGATTCACGCGGCAGTGGTTGAGCAAAAGGGCGGCTTTGGCCGCCCTTTTTTGTGCGGCTTTCTTCCGAACCCCTATCTAGGGGGTATGGACCCGGGCGGCAGGCGCCTACCGTTCCACCGACCAAATCCCCGGGGAGTGGAACCCATGCCTGCGATTCTGAGAACACTGTCCTGCGCCGCTCTGGCGCTTGGGCTTACCGCCTGCGGTGATCCCGCAGAAATCAATCTGTTGAATGCCAGCGATGGCCAGACCCAGCTCACCGCCCCGGGTGGCGGTACCGTCTCGCTAAGTGCGTCGGCAGGTACGCTCAGCCAGGCGCGTGTGGTGCCGAATCCGGCGCCTGCTGCCGCGCCGGCCGGGGTTAATTTCGATCATGGGTTCTACGACTTCAGCGTCACGGGGCTGACGCCCGGCGGCTCGGTGGATGTCACCATCGAACTGCCTGCTGGGGCCGCTCCAAACACCTACTACAAGGTTCAGAACGGCCAGTTCACGCCGTTTGATTTCGATGGCGTCGAGGGCGCGCGAATCAACGGGCGCACCGTCACGCTAACGCTGGTCGATGGTGGCCGAGGCGACGACGATGGTGTCGTCAACGGGGTTGTCGTTGACCCCGGTGCGCCAGGCACCCGCACCGGCGGGGCCGGTGTCACCACACCGGGCACGATCAACAGCGCCCTGGTGGGCAGCTACACGCTCACCTACGAGCAGGCTGCAGCCGGCGGGCCGTTCTCCGATGGTGAGTCGGTCAACGTCACGGTGGGCAGCGATGGCCGCCTGACCGTGCCGGCCGGCGTCCTGGGCAATCCCTTTTATCGCAGCTTCGGCGGAACGCCGAACACGGCCGAGATCATCTGGCTGGATGGCTCGGCGCAGATCGAGTACGCGCTGTCTGACAACGACAGTGGCAGCTTCAATGAGATCAATGTCGGCGACGCCAGCCAGGCGCAGGCCAGCGGTGTACCGGCATTTCTGGGCCAGCTGCGCATGACCAGCACGGGCGGCCCCGACGAGACCCCGGATGCGTTCGCCTTCGCAGACCAGACCGGCGTTCCGCTGGATACGGTCGTCACGTCCAATACCGTGACCATCAGCGGGATCGACTCCACCGTCGACGTCTCGGTCGCCAATGGCGAATGGTCCCCCAACTGCCAGCCCAGCGGGTTTACAACGGCCGCCGGCGTGGTCGAGGTGGGTCAGACACTGTGCGTGCGCCATACCTCGGCCAGCAGCTTTGACACGGCCGTGACCACCACCCTGACCGTCGGCACGGTGATGCAGGCGTTCACGTCGCGGACGGTGGCGTCGGCTTCGAGCTTTGATATCGAAGGCACGATTTCGGGTGCGGGCAGCGCCGGCTCCAGCGGCCAGTGGGAACTGTTCCTGAATGGCTCGCTGGCCAACGATGGGCCGTTGGTCGATGGTGCGGTCACCTACAACGGGTCTCCGGTTGCCGATGGCACCACCTACCAGGTGATTGCCACGCCTGCCGGCGGGCTCCACTGCACGGCGTCGAACTTCTCAGGCACGGTTAATGGGGCGGATGTCACGGGTGTCGATATCAGCTGCACGCAGCAGGCCGGCTACGACCTCAAGGGCACGATCTCCGGGCTGCCCACCACCGGGGACACCGGAACCTACGAGGTCGAGGTCAATGGCACGGTGGTGGCGGGCAACGCCATGGCCAATGGCCCCATTACCTACAACACGGCTGATGTTGCCGACGGTTCGAGCTACATCGTGCGCGCTTTCGCGCCCACCGGTTACAGCTGCACCGTGGCGAATGCGGCCGGGACGGTCGCCGGTGCTGATGTCACGGGCATCGACATCAACTGCATGTCGGCCCAGGCCAGCACCTACGACATCAGCGGCAATATTGCCGGAGCAGGCACCACGGCCAGTGGCCAGTGGGAGGTCTTCATCGGTGGCTCGTTGGTGGCCGATGGCCCGCTGCGTGACGGAGCGGTGATCTACGCATCCGGCGTGTCCGACGGCGCCAGCTACGAAGTGACGGCCACGCCGTCGGGCGGTCTGGTCTGTAGTGTGGCCAATGCCAGTGGCACGGTGTCCGGCGGCCATGTCACCAATGTCGACATCAGCTGCTCGACGCCGAGCACCTACACGCTGTCCGGCACCATCTCCGGCGTGCCCGGAACCTCATCCATGGGGCAATGGGAGCTGCTGATCGGCGGCGGCATCGCCAACGATGGCGGCTTGCGCAACGGTGCGGTGACCTACTCCACCACCGTGGCCGATGGCAGCGATTACACCGTGCGGGCACAGCCCTCGTCCGGTTTGGTCTGCAATGTGGCCAACGGATCGGGTGCGGTGAACGGTGCCGATATCACCAACATCGACATCAGCTGCTCGGAGGCCGGCCGCTACAGCGTCGATCTGTTCATCAGTGGCATGGACACCGGTGCCACGCTGGACTACCGCTTCACGCTTGACGGCGTGCCGCTGGAGGACACCTACACGCAGAGCAACTCCTCGGTGCGCATCGTGGATGGCACCGCCGAAGAAGGCGCACCGTATAGCTTCGAGATCACGCGCCAGCCTGAGGGTCAGCGCTGTACACCCACCCCGACCTCGGCGGCGGGCACCATGCCGGGCCGGGACTTGATCCTGAATGCCAATTGCGAAGATGTGATCGGCGGTATGGCACCGATTGCCACCCCGCCCAGCGGCACGATTCTGGATGCCGAATGGGGGAATGGCCGGTTCGTCATGGCCGGGCAGTTCAACAGCCTGCCGTTCGTCACAACCGACGGGGCAAACTTCACCGGTGGGGGCACGTTCGAGGGTGGTCCGACCGATATCGAGTTCGATGGCAGTCAGTTCATCGCCGTGCGCAGCGCATTCCTGTCCACCAGCACAGACGGCAGCAACTGGACCGACCTGCCGGGTAATCAGGCCATCCTGAACATGCAGTACCTGGAGGGTCAGTCGGGCCGATATGTCGGGGTCGGACTGGGCGGTCGCGCCTTCCTGTCCACTGATCTGAGCAACTGGACCGAAGTCGCCACCGGCAGCTCCCGCAATCTGCAGGACATCACCGAGCACAACGGTACCTACGTGGCGGTGGCGCTGGACGGCGATATCGTCACCAGCGTGGACGGTGGTCAGACTTGGACGCTGGCCAACCCGATTCCCGGCACGCCCGATCTGCGGGCGGTGACCTGGGATGGCAGCCAGTTCGTGGTCGTGGGGCAGGATGCGCTTGCGATCAGTGCCGACGGCTTCAACTGGCTGTCGCTGGGCGGCATCAATGCCCATTTGCGTGATGTCACGGTGGCCAATGGCCTGTACGTGCTGGTCGGTGATGACGTCATGATGATCGGCCCCAACCTGCGTGACCTGACGGTGTACCCGCTGTCCAGTGACTTGCTCACCGTGGCGACGGGAACCATCGGCACCATTGCCCTGGGTCAGAGCAGCGCCGGCTACTTTGGCGACCCGCAGGACACGGCGGCGCCGAAGGCGTCCGACGCCTGGCGGATGGTGTCACCACGTCAGACCTACAGCGACCTCAACCGCATCGTGTGGGACGGCACGCAGTTCTTCGCCGTCGGCGGCCGTGGGCAGATCTTCCGCAGCACCAACTCCGAGCTGTGGGTGGCCGCAAATACGCCGGGCCTGCTTGATCGCTCCAGTGGCAGCCTGTCCGCATTTGCGACCGACGGCACGACCTACATCGCCGCCGTTCGCGGATCCACGCAAGGCACCTTCAAGAGCTTTGATGGGGACTTGTGGGGTCAGGTCGAGCCGACCGAGCGGGTCAACGAGATCTACCACGATGGCAGCCAGTTCGTGGCCATTAACGGCAGCCGGACCTACACCAGCCCGGACGGCCACAGCTGGGTCGAGGCCGCCGACGATGCCGCGTACATCGCTGCCTTGCAGGCCAACCAAAGCCCCACGGTCGCCTTTGATGGCACGACGTTCATCCGCGTGTTCAATGGCCGAACCGTTCAAAGCAGCACCGATGGGCGGACCTGGAACACGATCTCTGGCGATCACTTCGTGAGCCTGGGGCTGCCGCGCGCCATCCTGTATGACGGTTCGCAGTTCGTCATCGTAGGCGTGCGTGGCTATGTCTACACCAGCCCAGATGGCCTGACCTGGACCAATCAGGGCCGGGTCGGCGAGGCGGTCGAGCAGCTCAATGACATCGCCTATGACGGGACCTGGTATGTCGCCGTCGGCAACAATGGTCAGATCTGGGCCAGTGCGGATGCCCGCAACTGGGATACCCGCAGCCACCATGCGCCGTTCGAAATCAACGATGTGGCCGTCGCGGGTGATCGGCTCATTGCCGCCGGCAGCCGTATTGTCTACGACGATCGAGGGTTCGAAGACGGTATCAACCCGGTTGTCGCAATCAGCTTTGACGGCGGCTTTAGCTGGCAGGAGCAGACATTGCCGCTGGACTTCGATTCGCCCAATGGCCAGGTGCCGCTGCAGGAAATCGAGTGGAGCGGCATGCAGTACGTCGCAGTCGGTGGCGCGATCAGTTCGACCACCTTCGGTGAAGACGGCAGCGACAACCGCGTGATCGCCTACGTCAGCGCCGATGCGCAGAACTGGACGCTGGAGAACACCTTGGTGCGCGGCACCTACGCCGATCTCGACGAGGCCGCCGGGACGTTCTTCGCCTATCCGCAGTTCGGCTTCTCCAGCAGTGAGATTCGCCGCGACATCGGCACGGGTTGGACCGACATCACCGGGACGTTGCCCGAGCAGGTCTACAGCGGCAGCACTGGCCGGTTCCATTCGCTGGAGATCATCCACGACGGCAGCCAGTACCTGTTCGGCGGGGGCAGCGGCAAGCTCTACAGCTCTTCCGATGCGTCCACCTGGACCGAACTCCCCCCCGGTCTGCAAAGCCCGATCAACGAAATTCGACTGATCAATGGGCGTTACTTCGTGACCACCACGGGCGGGCTGTCCTACAGCGATGATYTGATGAACTGGACCACCGTATTCGGGCAGGGAACCAATGATGTCCGCGGTGTGGGCAACTACGTCGTGGTCGCCGCGCCCGATGGCCGGCTGTGGGTGAGCGAAGACAATGGCGATACCTTCGAAGGCGCCAGCCTGCCGGGTACCACCAACGACAGCCCCGACTGGGATCAGGTCCTCGAAGCCTTTGGCCAGCCGGTTGTCCGTTCGGGTCGCATCTTCATGGACTACCGACCCTAGCCGGCCCAGGCTCCAAGCCGTTCCACCTGTCAGCGCCGCCGGGTTGTCCACTCGCCCGGCGGCGTTGTCATCTCCTCGCAGGACCAGCTGTCGTAGAATCCGGCGCCATGTTTCCTGCAATTCTGATCGGCGCCGTGCTCGGCTTCGCCTTTGGCCGTCTGCCCGGCATGCTCATGGGGGCGGCGTTCGGCTGGTGGATAGGCCGGCAAGTCGGCCGTATTTCACCGACAAAACTCATCGCCGGTGCGGCCCAGCACCAGTTTCTCGAAACGACTTTTGCGGTGGCGGGCGCCATCAGCAAGTCCGACGGTCGGGTGGACAAGAGCGAGATCGCTGCGCTGGAGGCCATGATGCAGCGCTTCCGCTTCACGCCCGACCAGCGCAAGCAGGCCATCGCGGCATTTAATCGCGGCAAGCAGCCCGACTTTGACGTCGACAACGAGGTGCGCCGGTTCCGCGCAACCTGCCGTGGGCAGGTCCACCTCATCCAGGTATTTCTGACCGCGCAGATTCAGGTGGCCATTGCCGATGGCCAGATCACCGACAACGAGCGTGAGTTGATCTTCCGGGTCGGTCGCGGTCTGGGCCTGTCCGAGCAGGATCTTGCGCGGCTGGACGCATCGCTGCGCATGGCCCAGGGCGGGGGTGCAGCCGGTGGCCGTCGTCCGCCGCAGCGTGATGAACTCGCCGACGCCTACAAGATCATCGGTGTCTCCTCCTCGGCGTCCGATGCCGAGGTCAAGAAGGCCTACCGACGCCTCATGGCCGAGCACCATCCCGACCGCCTCGCCGCCAAGGGCCTGCCCGAGTCGATGCGGGCCGTGGCCGAGCAGAAGACCAGCGAGATCACGCGGGCCTACGACCTGATCAAGCAGGCGCGGGCGGGCTGAGGCCTGCGCCCCGGCCCGAGGGGCGACCGACCGTCGCTGAGCGTTACGCATTGGTCGCAAACGTGATTGCAGCCGCTTAAGACTTTGCGGCAGGGTCCGTTCAATCCCACATCCTTGATCGGAGTGCCCGCTTTGTCAGGCCCCAATGCAAGCCCGGTTGCGGCCGAATGCGAGCCATCCCGTCCCCCTCGACCGGTCCAAACAATGCTTGATCCGGCCGCCCAGGACCTGCCGCTTGGAGCGGCGGTCGAGCCGCCGTCCGTGTTGGGGCCGCTGTTGGAGAGTCTCGCGCTGGGCACGGGACTGGATCAGCTGCTGGTGCTGCAGGCGTCGGAACAGCAGATGCAGCCGCTGGCCTGGCGGGGTCTGAGTGCCGCGGCCGCTGCGCAGCTGGCCGATGTGCTGGCAGGCACCGCGGCGCACGTGATCAGCGTGAGTACGCAGGTTGCCGCGCCGGCCGCCCTGCGCGACGTGCTGGCCCCTGCGGCGGATAGCTTGTTCGTGACGCCGCTGCGCACTGCCGATGGTGTGCCGCTGGGCCTGCTGTGTGCGGTCACAACGGGGGCGGCGCCGCTGCCCGGCCAGCAAATGGCGTTACTGCAGGCTCAGTCCAGCGCCATGGCCGGGGTGCTGGAGGCGTTGCGGTCCTCTGCCGCACTCGAAGCCCGGTGCGCTGCGCTGACAGAAGAGAACTGGCGGCTGGCCGCCACGCTGGACGGCACCCAGTTCGGTACCTGGGAGTGGAATGTCCAGACCGGGGAAACCCGATTCAATGAAGCCTGGGCGGAGTTCATCGGATATCGGCTCGAAGAGCTTCAGCCGACCTCCATCGATACCTGGACCCAGCATACCCATCCGGACGATCTAGCCCGGTCAGGCGCTGCGCTGGAGGCTCATTTCGCCGGGCAAGCGCCGTACTACGAATGCGAGGCCAGGATGCAGCACCGCGACGGCTCCTGGGTCTGGGTGCTGGACCGTGGCCGGGTGCGGACCTGGACCGCCGACGGCCAGCCGGAGTGGATGTACGGCGTGCACCAGCTGATCACCGAGCGCAAGCAGCGCGAGCAGGCCCTGCGGGACAGCGAGGGGCGTCTGGCTCGCGTCAGCGAAGTCGCGGGCATCGGCGGCTGGGAGTTGGATTGCGCAACCGGCCAGCTCCAGTGGTCGGATATGACCTACCGGATTCATGGACTGTCGATCGGCGACATGCCGTCGCTGGATCGCGCCATCGAGTTCTACGCGCCCGAGGCGCGGCCGGTGATTCAGGAGGCCGTGCGCAAGTGCCTCGACAACGGAACCCCCTACGATCTGGAGCTGCCGTTCATTCAGGCAGACGGCACGCGAATCTGGGTGCGCGCGGTCGGGCAGGCGGAGCGCGAGCATGACCGCACCACCCGTTTGACCGGCGCATTTCAGGACATCACCACCCAGGTTGAACTCAAGCAGCAACTGGCTGCTGAGCAGGCGCGCCTGGTCGAACACATGCGTGCGCTGGAGCGGCACCAGCGCGAACTCGAACTCAGCAATCAAAGCCTGGAGAACTTCGCCTACGTGGCCAGCCATGACCTGAGTTCACCGCTGCTCAACATGCGCAGTTTCTCTGAGCTATTGATTCAGGAGCTGGGGCCGAATCTGGAGGGGCGACGCGAGCACTATGTGAAGTACCTGCTGCAATCGATGGATCGCATGCAGTCCCGCATCGAAGGGCTGTTGTCGATCTCGCGCGTGCGAAGCGCCGCGTTGCACCAGCAGCGCACATCACTGGACCGCCTGTTGGATGACGTCTGCGATGACCTGGCCACGCAGCTGGATGCCGCCCAGGCCGAGATCGAGCGCCAGGCCCTGCCAACCGCGTTCTGCGACCCCGGGCTCATGGGCCAGGTGTTGCAGAACCTGATCGAGAACAGCCTGCGATATCGCGGCGAGCAGCCGCCTGTTATTCGCATCACAGGCGGGCAGGACGACACCACCGTCTGGCTAACCGTCGCAGACAATGGCCGCGGATTCGAAGCCAAGCACGCCCAGCGAATCTTCCGCCTGTTCGAGCGGCTGGAGCGGGGCACGGAGGGCTCCGGCCTGGGACTGGCCGTCTCCCGGCTTGTGCTGGAACGGCACGGTGGCAGCATCACTGCAGACGCCGAGCCCGGTCGCGGTGCCACATTCACGCTGCGCTGGCCAGTCGTCCCGATGGGTTAGGCCAGCTTCGACTGATTCGCCCTCTCGGCGTCGAAGACGCCGGAGCACGCGATGGACGAGTCCATACGCTAAATCTGCAGGCACCGGACGTTCACGTCGCCTCTCAGGTGCAGGCCAAACCGGCCATGCGCGGGAGGATTGCAGGCTCATGACATAGGCAGCCCGAGGCGGTGGCTCAAGTTAGACCACAGCCGGCCGATCAACATCCACCATTGAGAGAATCCGCCAACTTCCCTCGGCGCCCGAGCCGAAACAGTCAGAGCGTTGATTTGGAACCCAACTCGATCACACAGCAACGCATGCTGCTCGCGGCGGAACGACTCGCCGGATTGGGGCATTGGCGACTGGATCTGTTGTCTGACGACTTGTTCTGGTCCGACGAAATTTTTCGAATTCATGGGTATGAGCCCAATGAGATCATTCCAGACCTCGAATTCGGGATAAACGCTTACCACCCAGAAGACCGCGATAAGGTCAGCGCCGTGGTCGAAAGGGCGATCAGCGAGCAGGTTGGCTGGACATTCCAGGTCCGACTGATTCACCGCGATGGCGGCATTCGGCACGTCCGAGCCAAGGGCGAGGTCGAGACGGATGCGGCGGGCCATGTCGTCGCCCTGTTTGGCGTCTTCCAAGACTGTACGGTTGAGGTCGAGGAGCGCATACGTCTGGAGCAGCTAAACGACATTGTTGAGTCAACCCATGAGGGTGTGGTGGTCACTGATGCGGTAGGAGTGACCCAGTGGTGCAATGAGGGCTTTGCGAAGATCACCGGCTATTCACGAGAAGAACTCATCGGGCGCAAGCCGGGTGATTTGCTGCAGGGTCCTGCGACGAGTCTCGATGCAGTCAGCGAACTGAGAGAGGCGATCCAGCGGGGCCAGTCGTTTACCGGGGAGCTTCTAAACTACGACAAAGCAGGGCGCGCTTACTGGGTCAGGATCTCGATGCGGCCTATCACCGACGAAGGTGGTGAAGTCACGGGGTTTCACGCGATCGAGAGCGATATCACGGCATCGCGGCAGATTACCGAAGACCTTCGGTGCGAGGTCAAGCGTCGCGAGGCGCTCGAAAACCGACTGCGGCGCCTGGCAACTGAGGATCCGCTATCTGGCCTGCTAAACAGGCGAGGGTTTTTCGAGCGCGCGGAGGCCGAGCGCGAGCGTGCGCGAAGACAATGCAGCCCGCTGCATGCCGCGGTGCTGGACATCGATTACTTCAAGAAAATCAACGATCAATACGGACATGATGTGGGTGATCAGGCCATTCGACATGTCTCCGGCCTGATGAAATTATGCTCGCGAGAGTATGACCTTACCGCTCGGATCGGAGGAGAAGAATTTGCTTTTCTTCTTCAAGTCGGCAGCGAATCCCAAGCAGAAGCATTTCTTCAACGCTTTCTTGCTAAGTTGCGATCAGCTCCTTTGATGGTCGATGACGTCGCGGTCGATGTCAGGTGTAGCGTCGGCATGGCTGTGATGTCGCCGGGAGGATCAATTCGGGACGTGATGACCCGAGCGGACCGAGCGCTTTATGAGGCAAAACGGAGAGGACGCGATCGCCTGGTCGCCGAATGGCAAAAATGGCCCAGTGCGAATGACTCAATCGCCCGGACCTTCCAGGCTTCTTGACTGTGGTCGCGGCTGGCACCGCTCACACGCCCAGACCGTTCGAGCGGCCAGCGTCCAATGGCGCGTTGGTCCATTGCAAAGGCGGCAGACATCGCGCCCGTAGACCATAAGTCGTTCATGCGCCCGGCCACGCTCGCCTGAGTTGGCAACCGTGATGATTCGGCCGGTCTTCACTCCAATTTGCATCCAGCGACTGAGCGTGTCCCACATTGCCAGCCAGGTTGCGTGGTCGATGGATCGAGCCGGCACCAGCGGGTGAATGCCGTGGGCGAGCAGAAGCTCGGCCCGATAGATGTTGCCGATGCCTGCGACCAGCGATTGATCCATGAGCGCCTGGCCGATGCCGATGCGCCGTCGCTGCATCCGCGCCCAGGCGGTGTCGGGGTCGGCATCGGCGCGCAGTGGATCAGGCTCCAGCCGGTCCAGGATTCGAGCCGCCTGTTTCGGGGTCAGGAGTTCGCAAGTCGTGGGGCCGGTCAGGTCGATACTGCGGTCTTCGGCCTCAAGACGTAAGCGCACGGTGTCGCGAGGCGGTGGCACCGGCGGTCGGTGGTTGCGAAATTTTCCGAACAAACCCAGGTGGATATGAACGACGGCATCGCCGTCCCACTGATGGAATAAGTGTTTGCCCCAAGCCTGAGCACGCTCGAATTGACGGCCGGCGAGCGCTTCGGCCGCTGCGAAGCGGCCCTGCGGTGAGCTCGCCTGCAGGCGCTGTCCGGCCAGCCAGCGATGATGCTGGCCTGCCAAGCGGTGGATGCTGTGCCCCTCTGGCAAGCGGACCTAGTCCTGCAGCGCCTTGCGCCAGGCCGAGAATGATTGCAGCGAGCGCGCGTGCGGGCTGCGCAGCCACGGCCATGGATAAATTGCTGCCAGATCAAGCTGATCGGCGGCCCGACGCCATTCGGGGACCGGCGTGAATGTAGCGGCCAGTCGCCGATTTCGCAGGCCGTCTACGACGTCACCGCGAAGGATTTCGACCGGCCGCCGTCGGGCCAGATCAGCCAGGCTTTCGACCACAAATATCAGCCGCTTGGCGGACCAGTCCCACTCCCGCAGCAGCGGCTCGTCGAACACGAAAACCGCAGGCAGGTCGGGGTGGGCCGCCAGCGCAGGGTCGGCATCGCCCATGGATTCGATGGTGATCCACACGCCGTCCGGCGATCCGCTGATCTGCGGGGTATCCGGGCCTGCCGTTGTGGCCAGATCGGGGTCGCGTTTGATCCGCGGGTCCGGATGCTCGATGGCGGGCGAGGTCTGATCGGTTGCCGGCCAGTGCTCGATGGGACACCGATGGCTGAACGCGCAGCCATCGCAGAGTCCTGGTGCGCGTTTGTTGACCTGCCAGCGCGAGAATCCGTACCGCTTGCGTGTGCCTGCGCCGATGGTCCACTGCCAGCCCAGGCGGTTGGCCGCATTGGAACCGTCCAGCAAATGCCGGTACATCGCCCGTTCACCGGCCTGCCAATCCGCGCCATGACGCACCGACCACTGCGACGCCAGCCACATCCGGGTCTGGTTCACCAGCCACCCATCGGCCTCTAGTTCATCCACGCAAAGCGCCATGCAGCGCATGCCGCGGTCCCAAGGCGGGTGTGCGTTGTCCGCGGTCGTGTGGGGCTGGCCGCGCAGTGGCTGCGCGTTGGCGTCACCTAACCGGGCGTAGACGTGGCGTGCGTACTCCTGCCAGAGCAATTCATCGCGAAACTTGCCTACATCCCGCGCCGGACTGCCGGCACTGTGCGCCCAAACCCGCTGCAGCGTCAGCAGGCCATGACGAATCCACGGTGACAGTCCCGAGGCACCTCGACGATCCACCGGCCACACTTCATTTCGGCGCTGCGCATAACCGGAGACATCGAAGCGCGCGAGTGCGTTGTCGGCCGCCACCTGACCACCCCGAAAGCGAGTGCTGGGCGTGCAGTTATCACGAAACAGGTCGGCCAGGTGGTCCTGTGTCCACTGCGGTGCGGCGCGCAGGTCGGGGGTGGGTAGCGACTTCATGCGCCGGATTGAAGCAGCGACGCCGCGTTGAAAAAATCCGTGTTCAGTGGGGTGGCGGCCCGTTCCTGCGTACGCGGCCAGCCAGGAGCAGCACCCACCCACCGAGAACAAGATCCACCGCTGCGCAGAACGCCGGCCACCAGGCCGGTACGCCAGGGTTGTCGATAACGGCGGGGTGGAGCAGGTCGAACAGGCCGTGCAGCAGCAGGCCGACCCCGACCAGCCAGAGCCGCCCCCGCCCGCCCAGCCAAGCCAGACCGGTGAAACCGGTTGCGATGGCCAGTTCCACGCTAAGCGCCTGACCGCCCATGACAGCGAATAGCACGTAGTAGCTGGCGACGACCATCAGCACGGTGGGGTAGAAGCTGCGGTCGCGGTCGTAACCGGCCCAGCGGGCCGTCGCGGCAATGCCGGCCCCGAGCGTCAATCCGGCGGTAATTGGCAGCAAGCTCATCCGCGCCCTAGCGCGCCTGCTTTGCAATGTGCTGGCGCAGGGCGTCCAGCACGCCATCGCCAGGCTGTGACAAGGCGGGCGGTGGCAGGGGGATGTCTGGCTGGACACCCCGCAGGGCGGTGTCGCCGCTGGGGCGTACGAAATAGCCCTTGGGATAGGTTACGGCCAGGCCGGTCACCGGGAGCGTGAACTGTGCCGAGGAGGCATAGCTCGTCGGCAGGTCCGCGGTCTGTTCACCGACCAGCGTTCCGAACCCGTTGTCCTGGATGATAGCGGCCACGGTGGTCGCATTCGAGTAGCTGTGCCGGTTGATCAGCGCCCAGACGCGCCCGGTGAAGCGCTTGCCAGACCGCGGGCTGACCTTCGGAATCTCAAACTCGAATCGCTCTCCATCGTCATGGGCCTGCATGGCGGCCTGCATCTGGGCCGAGACCCCATCGGGGTATCGGGTGGCCAGCTCATCCAGCACGCGGCGGGTCTCGGGGCTGGCCTTGAGCACGTAGCGCGACGCGAAACGGAATGGCCGGTCGGCAAACCAGGCAATCATCGGGTCGCTGAATGAATTGTCACCGCCTGGGTTGTTGCGCAAATCGACAATCAGGTCCTGCGCGCCTGCGGCGATGAAGTCTGCGAATGCGGTGTCGTAAAACGCCACGACGGATTCGAGCGATTCCTCGCCGCCTGCCGCATAGAACGGCCCCGGGCGCAGGTAGGCGGTGGAGTCGTCGAGCATGCGGGCCGTGCGGCGGTGCGCCTCGGCCTCGCGGGCGGCCTTGGCCTCCTCAATCACGGCCACCGACTGGGGCTGCAATTCGACGGTGGCCTGCGCCCCGTCTTCCGTCTGCAGGGTCACGCTGTACGGATCGACCCGCCCTTCGGACAGCCACATCAGGCGCGGGAACATCGACTCCAGTTGGGCATTGACCATGTAGGGCCGCTCGGCCGACACGAAGCGCCCGGTGCGATCCAGCCAGTCCGCGATGGGGCGCTCATTGATGCGCAGCACCTCGCGGCCTGGTACCAGGGCGGGGTGATCCACGTAGGCATGCGCCAGCAGCGGGCGGCCGTCCCGAAAGGCGATATCCAGTGGAAGCAGGGTCCCGCCCGCCTGGTAGTAGGCGATGTAGTCCTGAATCGGGAAGTCAATCTTGGCGTGGCCAATCCGTCCGTAGGCCACGAACGGCATGAACAGCCGGACCACATCAAGCCGCCGCATCGGCCGGTCGATGGCGCGCAGCGAGGCATTGAATCGTTCGTCGTACTCCGACTTGGTGCGATGCACGAACAAATCGACATGCGCCGATTGCAGCGACTCGTACAAATGCGCGAGTTCGCCGCGCAGAACGGCCGGCGAATAGGGCTCGCCGGGCTGTGCGTCTTGGGCGCTAGCCGGCCGGGCTAGCAGGCAGAGACCGCAGAGCAGCACTACAGACAGCAGGTGTCGCATGATCGGTGAGCCGACTGGGTGGGTCCGGGCCGCATGATGCCCCGCTGCGGGCGATCGGGTCACGCGCGTGTCGCCGGTGCGGAGCTCAATCGACGCCGCGCTCATTGGATGTGAACTCCCGCTTGGGCCCCGTAAAGGCATCAAACAGCCGTCGATGCGCCGCCAGCGAGAATTCATCGTCCCGCTCGGCATAGTCCCGAATCCATGCAACGAGCATGTCGAGGTTGGCGTTCTGCGCCTCCGGGCTGGGGTATTTGTGCGGCTCCCAGGGCCGGTTGCGGGCGTTGGCGATACAGGTCTCCACGCCGGGGTTCAGGAACACCACGGTCGTGGCCTTGGCCATCGCCAGTTCCAGCAGGTCGGCGTAGCACCCCTCGATGACCCAGGCGTCGGAGCGGCGGGTAAAGGCGGCAATATCAGCAGCGCTGTCAGGCAGTGCACGCCGGGTGGGCGTGGCCGCGGATGGGTCCCAGGCAATGCTGTCCAGGTCGAGATACGGGCAAGCCATTTGCTCGGCCAGCGCCTTGGCGTAGGTCGACTTGCCGGAGCCTGAGTTGCCGAAGATCAGCGTGCGTGTCGGGTCAGACATGAGGGGCTCGATGGTGGTGATGCGGTCACCCGCATCGTAGTGGTCCGGACGGATGAGCGCCGCATCATGCCGCCGCCTGCGTCTGCTTAATCCAGGCCAAACACCCGGCAGGCATTATCACCGAGAAACAGCCGCTGTGCCTCGGCATCCAGCCCCAGCGCATCCAGGTCTGCAAGCGCCTGCGCCGGGGTGATCATCGGGTAGTTGGTGCCAAACAGCACCTTGCTACGGCCGTGGCCGCGCATGAACCCCACCAGCGCCGCCGGATAGCGTTTGGCCGTATAGGCCGAGGTGTCGATGTAGACGTGTTCATGCTTGGTCGCGACTGCGATGGCTTCATCCGTCCATGGATAGCCGATATGCCCGCCCACGATGACCAGTTCGGGGAAATCCAGCGCCACCTGGTCCAGATAAATGGGGCGGCCCACCTCCGATGGCATGAGCGGCCCGGTGTGGCCGATCTGGGTGCAGAACGGAATGCCCAGCTCGCAGCAGGCTGTGTACACGGGGTAGAAGCGGCGGTCGGTTGGCGGTGCCTCCCAAAGCCAGGGCAGCACGCGAATGGCCTTGAAACCCAGCTCATCCACACAGCGTCGAATCTCCCGTACCGCATCCATCGGGCGAGCAATATCCACCGAACCCACACCGACCAGCCGGTCCGGTGCTTGGGCCACAAACCCGGCAACCTCGTCGTTGGAGATCATGATGTTGCGCGGTGCGACCCAGGCCGAGATCAGGCTGCGATTCACCCCGGCCTGGTCCATCAGCGCCACCGTGGTCCGTACGGGCGGTTCCTCATCGGGCAGGGGAATCTTGGTCCAGCGCCGCAGGGAATCGAAGATCGGGTCCGCCAGATGACGGCGGGTCGGGTGCTGGGCCCAGGCGTCGATGATCACGGGGTCACTCCTGTTCTGTCATGCCGGCTTGCAGGCGCCGACCGCTGGATGAGGCGGGGGCGCGTTGGCGGCCTCAGTGCTCGGGCTGCTCCAGGCGTCGTAAGAGCCAGGTTGCGACTGCCGCGGCAACCATCTCCAGCGCCAGGTAGGCGTACATCACCACGTTGGCGCCGCCGTCCACCACCAGACCGACCAACCGTCCGCCGCCCATGCCCAGCATGAGCGCAATTACCACGCGCAAGCCCAGCGGTGTGCCGCCTTGGCTGCGCCCCAGCCCGTACAGCACCAGCCCCGCTGCCAGCGACAGACCACCATAGGTGGCACGCAGGTCAATGATGGCTGAGGGCGTGTTCACCACAGCGCCCGTGGCCCACTCCAGCATGGTCAGCGGTGCCACGATAAAACCCACGCCGTAGGCGGCAAACACCAGTGCGGTCAGCAGAATCATCAGGCGGGCCAGTGACATCGGGGCTCCTCAAAAAAATGCGCTGCGTCAGCGCCGAGGTCGCCAAAGGTATCACCGCCGGTGAGCGGGTCATGCGCCCGCGAAGTCATCCTCGGTGGTCAGCGCATAGCGGGCGTGCTCGCGCCAGGCACCGGCGATACGCAGGTAGTTGGGCGAGGTGCCCTCATACCGAAAGCCCAGCGAGCGCAGCAAGGCAATGGATCGTGTGTTGCCCGGCTGCACATTGGCTTCGACGCGGTGCAAGCCCAGGGGCCCGAAGGCCTGCTCGACCGCAGCCGCCAGCGCCGCACGCATCAGGCCTTTGCCCTGCAAGGGTGCAAAGGCGTAGTAGCCGAGGTAGGTCGACAGAAACACGCCGCGTACGATCTCGTTCAGGTTGATGCACCCCACCAGCTCGCCTTCGCTGGTCCGGGCCAGATAGCAGACATGGCGCTCGCCCTGCGCTTTCGTCAGCAGGGCCTGAAAGCCTGCGTGATCTCTGGGCGGCTGCACCCAATCACCATGCAGGGCCCGGCTACGCGCCACGGCCTGAAGAAACGCGGCTTCATCGTCAGCCGAGAGCGGGGCAATGGAAACGTTCATAGGGTCGGGCCTAGGGTGCGTGTTCGGAAAATTGCGGTGCATCGCCGCCGATGTGATCCCAGGGTGCGCGCGAATCCACAAAAATGTGCTGCTCAATCTGAACGCCCGGGTCGCCGTTCACAGAGCCCAGCGTGACCCCGTGGACAACGCCGTCATGCACGCCGCACAAGGTGGTGCCACAGCGGCTGCAGAACTGTAGGCCCCAGGGGGCGTGCGTCAGATAAGTGCTTAGCAACTCACGCCCCTGCACCCAGTTGAAGGCATCTGGAGCAGCCACTTCGGCATAGGCCGAACCCGCCCCGCTGAATGCCTTTCTGCACCGGGAGCAGTGGCAACACCTTGCCTTGACCAGCGGTGATGCCATTTCGTACTTCACCGCACCGCAGAAGCATTCCCCTGAGATCATCGTCTAGCTCCCTTTGCTGGCGCGCGGCCTAGTTCGGTCAGCGCGTGCTTAAGCGTGGCTGTGTTGCCACCGCCCTGATGATTCTGCTGCAGAACAGTGCGGGTCTCTACGTTGGCTCGCGCCCGGCCCGTTTTGAGATCCAGCCATGAATTAAGGAAGCACTGATCTATTCGCACCGCCAAGTTGCTGCCTGCAAACTGGCCAGGCAAGGCGCGAGGAATGAAGTTTGGTCATTCCAAATGAGCGACGAGCAACGCAGTCTGGCCTGTTTGCAGGCGCAATCCTGACGGAACGGGCCGGTTTTCCCGCGATCCTGCGTTGTCGTTCGCTGACTTGGAATGACCAAGCGGCACTCACTTCGCCTGGGCTCGCGGGAAAACCGGCTCCGTCTTGGCGGCGCGAATAGATCAGTGCTTCCTTGAACCCGCCTGAAAAAATGGCACTGCAGATTCGAACCCGCTCTCGCGGATCATGGCAGCAACCGCAGCGGGTGGCAGCACGCCAACGTCATGGGCATAGGCGTGGCGCATACGGTCCATGCCCTCCTGCGTCACGCCGGATGCCGACATCATGTTCATCCAAAGGCGTAGCAGGGTGTCGTACTCCGCAGACTCCACATCCGAAGCCAGGTCTGTACTGGCCAGCACGCCGCCGGGAATCAGCCGCTCGAAGATGCTGCGGAAAAACGCGATCCGGGCAGATGGATCAAGAATGAACTGAGACACCAAGAAACAGGTCGCCGCATCGTATGCCGGCGTTGCATCCAGCGATTCCACATAACCCTCATGAAACACGCAACGGTCAGCAAAGCCGTCGGCCTGCGCCCGCTGCCGGCAGACATCCAACATGCCGCTTGATGGCTCCACTGCCGTGAACCGCCACCCCGGATGTTGCCCGGCCAAGTGCGCCAACTCGGCCCCCGTGCCAACACCCACGCACAATATCGAGGCCTGTGCCGGCAGCTCAGCAAAGCCGGCCTCCAGCAGCAGGTGCAAACAGTCTCTGACCGCCTGGGTCTTCGCCCACTGGGCGTCGTAGCCCGCAGCTTGCTGGTCGAAAAGCGCGTTGAGCTGGTCCTGGTTCATGATGTCGGGGCTCTAGTCAGTTCTCAGTAACTTGTGGGTCTGTTTCACGCAGTGGAGTCCCATAGATTCGTCTTTACGAGCAGTGGTAGCAATGGAAGGCTACACCTGATTCCAACGTGTTCACCGCGCTAGAGCGGAGAGCACCGGCGAGCGCTGGATTGTTCAAATTCAACGAACCTAGGGTCCGGTCATTGCAGAATGACACCACTAGCCGAGTCCACTGCACCGAACGCGCTTAATCACTGGGATTTCTTCCGTTTCGTTCAAGGTGCCATGCCACTCAATTGTGGTTTAGGGCCAGTTGTTGCAATGCAAGACCTGACCCCGATCTTCGGGGTTCAATGCCCCCTGCCTTCATCAATTTCTCTCATGCCCTGCAAGTAATTCTGTAGCAGCCCAAAATTATCAATCACTCGCATGGGGTTATGTCCAGCCGCGTATCTTTGGTGTGATTCATCAATCGAGCACCAAGGGCAGATGCTTACATTTTCACTGACAGGCTCTCTACACTTTTTACAAATGCTCTTGGCCCTGCTCAGTGTGCCGTTATTGAAAGTGAATATATTGTCCTTTGCATCCGAAAAGTACGGTTCCGCCGTGCTCTTCCCAATTACGGCGTGATAGTAGTTGCACCCGATTTTGGTGCTTAAATCTTTGGCCAGTTTTACAGTTTCTGGCTCCGCCTGATATCCAGAGATAATCCCTGAGACGCATGATACAGGCAAAGGAAGAATCAATAACCCGCTCGATTCCTCGATGTGATCTGGCGGAGTGACGAGGCGGCGTTCTTCTTCATAGCTCCAACACTTTCGCTTCGTGTAGTACGCGGCAATTAGAACTGCCTGTGTGAGAAAATGGGTATGACGAGGCTTCCCAGTTTTAAGAGCCGTATAAAGAAGATCAAGAATGTGATCATGGGCTTCATCCTGATAGTCAACGTCTCTAAAGTCGATATCTGGAAAGTTCTCTGTGATCCTTTCTTCATCAACTTCAATCACAAGGCCTCTGTGGTTGTGCCCATAGCGTAGGCTCAGGAAACAAGTGCAACACTATCCAAAAAGAGTGTTGCCATGTCATCCAGCTACCATCACCTGAGCCCAGAAGAGCGTGCGACCATCATGATTCAGCACGGCCAGGGCGCCACGCTTAGTTCCATCGCACGCCTGTTG
>NZ_QEQK01000015.1 GCF_003151135.1 Abyssibacter profundi | reverse complement strand
TCAGCCGGCGCTACATGAGTGCCGAAAGCCTGCAGGCCAATTGCAACGCCGATGACGGCGAGGCACTCTACCTACCGGCTGCATGAAGCCATGCCTCAGACTGCCAACGGGCTCGGTGGCTTCTTACACCACGTCCGGGGACACGACCCCCCCGCGGGGTGTCGGCCCCCTGTTGAATCGTCATATTGTTGGTCTCTCTCCTCACTGCGCGGGGCTATCCTCGCCCGCGCAGCGCGCATGCACAACGACCTGCCAGGTAGTTGTGAGCGATGGCGACAGCCAACAGGCTAAGACGCTCTCATCACAAGGAGTGTCTGATATGGCTGGAACAACCTGGATTCTCATCGCCGTGACGGTGGGCTTTGGCGGGCTGACGGGGTACAGCCTGCACGCTGTGGGTTACCTCGGAATCTGGCAGGCCGGGCTGGCCAACCCCGGCACACTTCAAGTGCTGGTTGACCTGCTCATTGTGTGTGGCCTGGCCATGCTGTGGATGCTGCAAGATGCGCGGGCCAACCAGCGGATCGTGTGGCCCTACCTACTGCTGACAGTGGCGGCTGGCGCATTCGGTCCGCTGCTGTATCTGATCCATCGTGGCTGGTCACAGCGCCAGGCCCCGCGCGGCGAGCCGCGTTATGGCTAGCGGGACCATGGAAATCCTGCTGACCAGGGGGACCGGGTTCGTCCTGCTGGTGGTGGGCGTTATTCATGTCGCGCCCATCACCGGCCTGCTCGGACCACGACAACTGGCCTCTCTCTACGGTGTGGACGTGGTTGGCGATCCCAACCTGACGTTGTTGCTCAGGCATCGTGCCGTGCTGTTCGGGCTGCTCGGAGCCAGCCTGATGGTGATGGCCTTTCGCCCATCCTTGCACACCGCAGCGCTGGCGCTTGCGTTGGTCAGCGTGGCCAGTTTTCTTTGGCTGGCCGCTGGCGAACCGGGTCTGAGTACGCCGGTCCGCCGCGTTGTGTGGATCGATCAGCTCGCACTGGGATTGCTGGCACTGGCCGCCGCCGCCCAGTCAGGGCGGTGGCTGCTGCGCTAACGGTGCAACCGGACTTCAGTCCGGTATGCGCAGGCCATTGGCATGTAGATCCTGCACCCGATTCACGGTGACCTGATCCCGATACTCCAAAGCCATGGCTGCAGCGCGAGCGGCCGCCAGCGTCGTGAAGTACGCCACCTTCTGGGTCACCGCGGCCGAGCGGATCGAATGCGATTCCTCGATGGCCTTGCGCCCTTCCGTGGTGTTGACGACAAACTGGATTTCGCCGTTAACAATCATGTCCACGCAATGGGGGCGACCTTCCTTAACCTTGTTGACCGGGGTGCACTCGACACCCTGTTCACGCAGGTAGTTAGCCGTTCCTCGCGTGGCGACGACGCGCATGCCGTGTTCGATCAGCTTGCGGGCCATCTCGACGGACTGCGGCTTGTCGCCATCACGCACGGAGATGAACACCGTCCCTTCGCGCGGGATGTCCATGCCGGCACCGGTCAGCGACTTCGCGAAGGCCTCGGCAAAGGTCCGGCCAATGCCCATGACCTCACCGGTGGATTTCATCTCAGGGCCGAGAATCGGGTCCACGCCGGGGAACTTGGCAAACGGGAACACGGATTCCTTGACCGAGAAATACTCCGGCGCGTCGATGTGCTGGATGCCCTGCTCGTCCAGTGTCTGACCCAGCATGCAGCGGGCGGCGATCTTCGCCAACGGATGACCCGTAGCTTTGGACACGAAGGGCACCGTGCGCGAGGCCCGAGGATTGACCTCGATCAGGTACACCATCTCATCCTTCACCGCGAACTGGGCGTTGACCAGGCCCACCACCCGCAGCGCACGGGCCAAGGCCTGGACCTGACGACAGATTTCGGCGCGTACGGCATCGGAGAGCGAGTACGGCGGCAGCGAACAGGCCGAATCGCCGCTATGGACGCCGGCCTGCTCGATATGTTCCAGCAACCCGGCAACAACCACCGACTCGCCATCGGAAATCGCGTCGACATCCACCTCGACCGCATCTTCCAGGAAACGATCCAGCAACACGGGCGCATCGTTGGACACCTTGACGGCCGTGCGCATGTAACGCTCCAGCTCGACATCCTCGTAGACGATTTCCATGGCGCGCCCACCCAGCACGTAGCTGGGACGAACCACCATGGGATAGCCGACATGGGCCGCCAGACGCAGCGCTTCGGCCTCGGACCGTGCCGTACGATTCGCCGGCTGGCGCAGCTCCAGGCGCTCGACAAGCTGTTGGAAGCGATCGCGGTCTTCGGCGAGGTCGATGGAATCGGGGCTGGTGCCAACAATCGGCGCACCCGCGGCCTCGAGCCGACGTGCCAGTTTAAGTGGTGTCTGCCCACCGTACTGCACGATCACGCCGGCCGGTTGTTCGATATCGATAATCTCCATGACATCTTCAAAGGTCAGCGGTTCGAAGAACAGCCGATCCGAGACGTCATAGTCGGTGGAGACCGTTTCAGGATTGCAGTTGACCATGATGGTCTCGTACCCGTCCTCGCGCAGCGACAGCGAGGCGTGGACACAGCAATAATCGAATTCAATCCCCTGCCCGATGCGGTTCGGGCCACCGCCCAGCACCATGACCTTCTTCCGGTCTGAAGGCTTGGCTTCACATTCCTCGTCGTAGGTCGAATACATGTAGGCCGTGGCTGACGGGAATTCTGCGGCACAGGTATCCACGCGTTTGTAGACCGGCCGGATCTCGAACTGATGCCGGCGCGAACGCACGGCCTCTTCCTGCGTACCCAGCAGCTTGGCCAGTCGGCGATCCGAAAAGCCCATGCGCTTGAGCTGGCGCATCTCGACCGCATCTAACTCGGCCAACGTCCGACCCACCAGCGCCTGTTCGCTCGCAACCAGTTCCTCGATCTGATCCAGGAACCAGGGATCGATGGAGGTCGCGGCATGCACCTCAGACAAGGTCATGCCGGCGCGGAAGCCGTCAGCAACCGACCAGATACGATCGGCGCGCGGGGTGGTCATGGCCTCAACCAGCTCCGAGCGCGCGGCCTCGGGATCGGACAAATCATGCTTTTCGTCCAGACCGTCCGCGTCGATCTCCAGACTGCGTAAAGCTTTCTGGAACGACTCCTGGAAATTACGGCCGATGGCCATGGCCTCGCCCACCGACTTCATCTGCGTGGTCAGTCGATCATCCGCCATCGGGAACTTCTCGAAGGCGAAACGCGGAATCTTCGTCACCACGTAGTCGATGGTCGGCTCGAAGCTGGCCGGCGTCACGCCGCCGGTCATGTCGTTGGCCAGTTCATCCAGCGTGTAGCCGACCGCCAGCTTCGCGGCGACCTTGGCAATCGGGAAGCCGGTGGCCTTGGACGCCAGCGCCGATGAACGCGATACCCGCGGGTTCATTTCGATGATGACCAGGCGCCCATCCTGCGGATTCACCGCGAACTGGACGTTGGAGCCCCCCGTTTCCACGCCGATCTTGCGCAACACCGCCAGGGAGGCGTCGCGCATGATCTGATATTCCTTGTCGGTGAGCGTCTGCGCCGGCGCAACGGTGATCGAATCACCGGTATGGACGCCCATGGGATCGAGGTTTTCGATCGCGCAGATGATGATGCAGTTGTCCGCCTTGTCGCGGACCACTTCCATCTCGAATTCCTTCCAGCCGAGCAACGACTCTTCGAGCAGCACTTCGTGGGTGGGCGACATGTCCAGCCCACGCTTCACGATCTCTTCGAACTCGGCGATGTTGTAGGCAATGCCGCCACCCGAGCCGCCCATCGTGAATGACGGCCGGATGATGACCGGGAACCCGAGGTCCGCCTGAATCTTGCGGGCCTCTTCCATGCTGTGCGCCAATTCGGACTGGGCAGAGGCCAACCCGATATCGTCCATCGCCTTGCGGAAGCGTTCACGATCTTCGGCCATGTCAATGGCGTCGATGCTCGCACCGATTAGCTGCACGCCATTCGCATCGAGCACGCCTTCGCGGGCCAGGTCCAGCGCACAGTTCAGCGCGGTCTGCCCACCCATGGTCGGCAGCAGCGCGTCGGGCTTTTCGCGCTCGATAACCTTGGACACCGCCTTCCACTCCACCGGCTCGATGTAGATGGCATCGGCGGAATCCGGGTCGGTCATGATCGTGGCCGGGTTCGAGTTCACCAGGATGACCCGGAATCCCTCCTCACGCAGCGCCTTGCAGGCCTGCGTGCCGGAGTAGTCAAACTCGCAGGCCTGGCCGATCACGATCGGTCCCGCACCAATGACCAGGATGGAGTTGATATCTGTGCGTTTCGGCATGCGTCTTTACGTTCGGGTCTGGACGTGAGAGGAACTAGCGGGGGTTAGCCGCCATCAGGGCGCTGAAATGCTCGAACAGCGGCGCCAGGTCATGGGGGCCCGGGCTGGCCTCGGGATGCCCCTGAAAGCTAAACGCGGGAACATCCGTGCGTTCGATGCCCTGCAGGGTGCCGTCGAACAGCGACCGGTGCGTCACCCGGACGGTTTCCGGCAGGCTGGCCTCATCCACGGCAAAGCCGTGATTCTGGGAGGTGATCATCACCTGCCCGGAACGCTCATCCCGCACCGGGTGGTTGGCGCCGTGGTGACCGAACTTCATCTTGGTCGTGCGCCCGCCGCAGGCCAGCCCCAGTATCTGGTGCCCCAGACAGATGCCCATAACGGGGACACGCTGCTCCATGAGCTGGCGGGCAATGGCGACCGCGTAATCACAGGGCTCCGGATCACCGGGACCATTCGACAGCATGACGCCATCCGGCTGGTGGGCCAGCACATCCTCCAACGAGGTCTTGGCCGGCACGACGGTCACGCGACAGCCCACATCGACCAGACGTCGCAGGATATTGCGCTTGACGCCGTAATCCATCACCACGACATGATGCTTGGGCTCAGGCGTCGCCTGCCCCCAACTCGGCTCCGCCCACTGGAACACTTCGTCGGTGGTAACCTCCTGAGCCAGATCCAGTCCGGCCAAGCCCGAGAACGCGCGGGCGCGCTCCACCGCCAAGTCGGCATCATCCGTATCGGTGACGATACACCCGCTCTGCGCCCCCTGATCTCGGAGTATTCGGGTCAGCCTGCGTGTGTCGATTTCCGCAATGCCGACCACGCCCAGCCGCTCCAGGTAGGCGGGCAGCGTTTCCGCCGACCGCCAATTGCTGGGCGTACGGGGACGCTCACGGATGATCAGGCCCGCCACCTGCGCGATGGCTGATTCCTGGTCCTCTGGATTGGCACCGACGTTGCCGACATGCGGATAGGTCAGCGTGACCATCTGCTGCCGGTATGACGGATCGGAGCAAATCTCCTGATACCCCGTCATCGCGGTATTGAAAACGACTTCGCCGACTGAAGAGCCGGACGCTCCAATGGCAACTCCGCGGAAAACATCTCCGGTCGCCAGGCCGAGTACGGCCGGCCTTAGCACGGGATGACCCCGGGCTGGGCAAGTTCGAACAATCGCAACGGGATTCCTGCGCGCTACAGACGTAGGACGAAATTGTAGCAAATCACCTCGGGGAGACATCAGGTTTTTTTGAGACGCAGTTGTTTGCAACCGGCCGAACGCGGGTCTATAACCTGTGTCACCGCTCGGGGACACTACAGGGGCTAAGGGTGCGAATACGATTTCCAGGCGCGTGGGCAGTCACGCTCGGCGCGGGCATGGCGACGGCCATGCCATCTGTGGGGGCCCAGGCGCCCGAACTCTATGGGCCGGTGCAGCGAGGGCAAACGCTCTGGGGCATCGTGTCTGAACTCAAACCGCGCTATCCCGGGCTGACCCGCTTCGAACTCTTAGAAGCGCTGCACGCGGCCAATCCCCAAGCCTTTATCGGCGATACCCGTCAGCTCCGCGCTGACGTCGCCCTGGTCCTGCCCGCCCCCCATGCCGCGCGCGAGCTGGCGGAGCGACAAGACCTGCCCGCCTCGCAACGGTCAACACCGCCTGTCGCGACTGCGCAGCCATCCTCTGAGCCAGGCGCTGCCAGCGATTCTGGGACCGATTTACCGCAAGCCTCGGTCGCCCAACCCGCGACTGCCGGCGTGGCGGCGGCGCCCTCTCCAACCCCGCCGGCCACCGGGACACCAAGTGCCCCGCCAACTGCCGAGCAATCAGCGCCGACGAGCGCAGCAGCGAGCGCGACTGCCAGCGACCGGCCTGCCGATTCCACCACGCCCCCGGCCGCGCTCGATCGTCTGATCGACGAGGCGAATCGTCTGCGTAGCGTCGGCAACGCCCAGGCCGCGTTCGATTTGTTGCTGCCGGAACTGGGCACCTACGGCGGCAACCCGCGCTTCGATTACGCCTTTGGCGCCAGCGCCCTGGATGCCGGCCAATACAACCATGCGGTGTTTGCACTGCAGCGCGTCGTGTACCTCAAGCCCAATTTCGCAGGTGCCCGCCTTGAGCTGGGGCTTGCGCACATGGCGTTGGGCAACAACCAGCGCGCCCGTGCCGAGTTTGAACGGGTCCGGGCCATGAACCCGCCCAAGTCTGCGATGGCAACGCTGGACCGCGCCATGTCCGCGCTGGCCGAGCGTGAGCGGGTTGAGAACAAGTGGTGGACGGCCTCGGTGCGCACCACAGCCGGATTCGACACCAACGTCAACGCATCAACAACCGATAATCAGTTCCTGGGGTTCGAGCTGGACCCACAGAACCAGGAAACCGATTCCCCGTTCATTGGCGCCGGCGCGGGCGTGACGGCCAAGTATCCGCTGGACTACGACATGGAATTGACCGGCGGTGCCGGTCTGGACCATCGCCATCACACCGATGCCAGCTTTGTCGACCACACGTTGATGCGCGCCTATTTCCAGGTGGCCAAGCGCTGGGATCAGGTCTTCGTCGCCCTCGGCAACGAGTATCACTACGGCCTGATCGACCAGAGCTACAACAACCGGGGCGCGGCCTCCACGCTCAGCGCCGGCTATGCACTGGAATCGGCCGCCTTCACCGGCGCGCTGCGCAGCGGCACGCTGCGATTCAACGACGCCATCCAGAGTCGCGACGTCAACCAGTTGTCGGCCACATTCGCCGCACGCTGGCAACCCGCCCCTCGCGTGCTGGTCGGAATGGCGCTGTCACTGGGTGAAGATGAGGCGCGCGAACCCGGCTCCGATTACTCGCGTGATCTGACGGCCTTGCGCGCCACGCTGAGCTGGCAGACCTTGCCGGACCTCAGAATCAATACCTCTTTGGGCTGGCTTGATGCCGACTACCCAGATCCGTTCTTCGGCATGCGCCGCGAGGACGAGCAATTCTCGCTCGAAGCCAGCGCCGCCTGGCACAAGCTGCTGCCCGATGGCTGGGTTTTCACACCGAATGCCCGATACATCGACAACGATTCAACTGTGACGCTGTTCAAGTACGACCGGGTCGTGATCGGATTTACTGCGTCGCGCGGATTCTAAACGGGGAACAACCATGCTCCGAGCACATCTCAACCGCGTCTGCGCGGCCTTCGTTCTCCTTCTCATGACCGCTCCGGCCTTTGCCGGCGTCGGCAAGGTCATGTTCGTACTGGGCGGTGCGTCCATCGAACGTGGCCAGTCAGCGATCGCCGCGCAGCGGGGCCAGCAACTCGAGTCCGGCGACACGCTGGTGACCGGCTTGTCCGGCCGCATGCATGTCCGCATGGATGACGGTGCTGTCATCACCCTGAAGCCGGATTCACGCTTCGAGCTAACCGACTACGCGGTCGAAGAGGCTCCGGCGCCAGCTGCGCAAGCCCCTGCCCCAGCCGAGCCCGATGCCCCCATCGTCCGAACCCGCAGCAATGGCCGGGCCTTTATGAGCCTGCTCAAGGGCGGGTTCCGGACCATTACGGGCCTGATCGGCAAGGCGGACAAAGAGGCGTACCAGATCAAGACCCCGGTCGCGACCATCGGCATCCGCGGCACGCATTTTGAAATTCAACTCATCAATGGCGAACTCTTTCTCGCGGTCTGGGACGGCGCCATCGATGTGCTGCTACCCGGGGGCACCACCAGTTTCGGAGACGGCCAGCAGTTCTCGTTCGGCCTGGTCAATGACGAGGGTGAAGTCACCGGTTTCGACGAGCCGCCTGAAGCGTTTGGCGGCACAGACGATACCTCCACATTGATTCTGGGCGGTCGAGGCGAATCCGAGGGCCAGGGGAACGGTCAAGGTGAGGACAAGGATCAGACTGATCAGCGCCGCCCGGTCGAGGTCGCATCCACCGATGACCCGGAGGAATTGGACCGCGACGATGATCCCGATCCGGACCCTGAGCCGGACCCGGTCACACCGGTGGCGACCGGCGCGGGGCCTTATCGCGAGTCGAGCGGATTCACGACAGCCGCACTCTCACGCGCGGTGGTCATCGAAGAATCAGGTGATGTGACCGGGTTTGTGGCGGGCCACCCGGATGGAGCGGCCAGTTACGACGTCGGAACCGCGGCCGTCACCAATACGGGCTTTGATCCGAACACCGAGATCCGCTGGGGACGCTGGGCGGACGGCGTGGCCACTATCGCGATCGAAGGCGGCGCCACAGAAAACCTGGATCTGACCAGCCAAAGCCTGCACTACATTGTTGGACCCACCGGCGACGAGCCGGTCTTGCCCATCACCGGAACCGCCAGCTACACCCTGGTCGGCAATACCAATCCCACTGACGGCAACGGCAACGTCGGTGTACTGGGTTCGGCCTCGCTGTCTGCGAACTTCACCGAACGGACGGTCGACAGCGTGATTGATCTGGCGATTGCTGACACCGTCTGGAATGCCTCCGGCTCCGGCACCCTAACCGACGACAGCAACCTGTTCTCCGGCACCTACGACACCGTGTCGGTGAACGGCGAAACCGCCGGCAACAGCGGCATCTTCGATGGCTTCTTTATCGGCGACGGCAACAACAACGGCACACCCGATGGCGCCGGACTGATCTACAACCTCACCAACGGCACCGACTCCGTCACCGGCGGCGCCGTCTTCGGAGAGCCTTCACCATGATCGTATTGAGCCCCCGCAACCGGCTACTTCCGCTCGCATTCATCAGCGCGGCGGCGCTCTCGGCCTGCGGGGGTGGCGCATCGTCGCCCGCCGCTGGCGTGACCGGCAAGGCCGCGAAAGGCCCCTTGGCTGAGGCCACGATCGAGGCCTTTGCCATCGATGCCGCTGGCCTGCCAACCGGCGAAGCACTGGCCACCACCACAACCTCCGCCGATGGCAGCTTCAGCTTTGCCCAGCGCCCAGCGGAAGGCCCCTTGCTGCTGATCTCCAGTGGGGGACGGTACATCGACGAGGGCGACCCCGAGGCTGACCCGCAGTTAAGACGTCAGATCCAGCTCGCCGAAGGTCAGGGGCTACGCGCCCTGCTCCCTGCGGAACAGAGCGCCCTGGCGCTGACACCGTTTTCCCAAATGGTGTACCAGCGCGCTGTCCGTGAAGCCGCCGGCACCAACTTCGCCAGCGTGTTTGCTGCGTCTCAATCGCAGGCCAGCGATGCACTGGGCTTCGACCCGGTGGCCGTGCTGCCCACCGACCCGATTGCCCCCGATCCGACCGCAAGCGACGCAGAAGTTGCCTACGCCTTGGCACTGGGCGGCTTTGCGACCTATCTGAACAGCATCTCGATTTCACTAGGTAGCCTACCAACCTACCCGATTCTCGATGCCGTATTGTTCGACTTTTCCGATGGCCAGCTAGACAGCCTGGAAAACGGTGAGACGGCCGTCATTGTCGGCGAGGCCGGCCCAGCCCTGCCCACCGGCTTTGATCTCAACGACGCGATTCGCCGCTTCCGAAACAACAATTTCAACGTCTTCCCAGATGCCACGCTGGTCCAGGTGGATACGGAAACACTCGGTGGCGAACTCCAGCCGAGCAACAACAACCCGGTGGCCGCAAACGATACCGTCAATGTCGAAACCGGCAGCGCCGGGATCAACATCGACGTGCTTGCCAATGACAGCGATGCCGATGGCGATACGCTGGTCATCGAAAGCCTGGGCCCCACAACCGCGGGCGGCACAGCGTCCATCGCCTCGACCGGCGGCGTCGACTACACCCCGCCCCAGGATTTCGTTGGCGCAGAGCAGTTCACCTACACCATCGTCGATGGCAACGGCGGCAGCGATACCGCGACCGTGACGGTCAACGTAACCAGTCCCAGCAATACACCGCCCGTGGCCAACGATGACAGTGCCACCACCAACCAGGACACGCCGCTGACCGGCATTGCGGTGTTGGATAATGACAGCGATGCCGATGGCGACACCCTGACCATCATCAGTGCCTCTGCTTCGGCTGCAAACGGTGGCAGCGTCAGCATCAGCGGAAGCGGCACCACGCTGGACTACAGCCCGGCGACAGGATTCTCCGGCACCGACACCGTCGACTACACGATCAGCGACGGTGCGGCACAGGCGAGCGCGACCCTGACCATTACGGTCAACGCCGTCAACCAGCCGCCCACGGCAGCAGATGACGCGGCAACCACGCCAGAAGATACTGCTGTGTCCATCGAGGTTCTCGGCAACGACACGGACTCGGATGGCACGCTGGATGCCACCAGCGTCGTGATCGAAACCGTGCCGAACAGCGGCACCGCCTTGGCGCAAAGCGACGGCACCGTCACCTACACCCCGGCGCCGAACGCAAGCGGCACGGTCACGTTCACCTACTCCGTTGCTGACGACCAGGGGCTGCGCTCGGCCCCGGCACAGGTCACCGTGAACGTCACCCCTGTCAACGATCCACCCACAGCCCTGGACGACAGTGGCGCGCTGGACGAGGACAGCAGCATCAACATCGAGGTGCTGGCCAATGACAGCGACCCCGATGACGGCCTAGATACCAGCTCCGTCCAAATCGTCTCAGGGCCGCAGCAAGGCGTGACCACCGTCGAAAGCAATGGCACGGTGAGCTATGCGCCGGACGCCAACGCCAACGGGTCGGACAGCTTCACGTACAGCGTGGCCGACCTTGCCGGCCTTCGCTCCTCGGCCACCGTCTCGCTGACTATCAACCCGGTCAACGATGCGCCTGTCATCAGCGGCACGCCACAGCTGGTCACCGAAACGGGAAACAACTACAACTTCATCCCCACGGCCAGCGACATCGACGGCGACCCGCTGGTGTTTAGCATCACGAACCAACCGGCCTGGGCGTCATTCGACACGGCGAACGGCACTCTGAGCGGAACACCGGCCGAATCTGATGCCGGCACCTACGAGAACATCGTCATCAGTGTTGACGATGGTGCAGGCGGCACGGCCGCCCTGCCCGCCTTCACGCTTGAGGTGCAGCTGCGCAGTGCAGAAACAAGCTTCAACACCGCCTTTATCGAGTTGAACTACGCCGCTGGAGCGGAGGATGGCCAGTTTGGCCTGTTCTCCGTTTTCCAGGATTTCGGGTTCTATGACATCCAGCCGCCTGTCGATGGCGTCAGCACTGTCACGTTCGGGCCATTCTCTAGCCTGAATGAAGGCGAGATCGTGGCCCAGCCGCAAAGTTACTTCCTGAATCATTTCCCGCCAGAGGTCGACCCGGCAGAAACCCAGTCCATGCAGGTCAATGCCAGCGGTGTTCTGTCGCTGTTCGCGCCCTATGTGGAAGAACTGGATAGTGGGCAGCAGACGTTCGAGCGCGAAACCGCATTCGGCCTGTATATCCGGCCCAGTACCCCTGATATGTACGTGCTCGGTGTCAGTGAGCGTGACGAGGTCTTCGATGCGGCTGATTCGGATGAAGACGGCACACTCGACTACCTGAATGCGAACCGGAAACGCGAGGATGGTGCGAGCTTTGCGCTGGAGCTGGCACTTCGGCAATCCGAAGCTTTCGAGGTCTCACGCCTGGAAGGGGACTACGGCTTTGTCGGCCTGGGGATTCTGATGGAGGCAGGCCCCGTCGAGTCCACCGCATTCATTGTCGAGCAACGCATTGCCAATGACGGCAGCACCACCGGCGACGACCGCTTCGCGGCCGAGACCATGCGCTACGACCCCTTCGCCAGCCCGGTGACACAGATCAGCAGCGAAGACGGGCCGGACCCTGCCTTCGTGACCCAGTACAGCGCGAATGCCAACGGGACCGTCAGCGCGGAGTTCACCGATGGCGGCGCCCCAGCCGGTTCGGCGACAGGCCTGGCCTCGCCGGACGGCAGCATCCTCGTGCTGCAGGAGTCCATCCTGACGGGCGACAGTGTTGAACCCACATCAATCGAGCAGTTCATTCAGATCGGCCTACGCCGGACAGCCGCGGCCCCGGTCGTCAGCGGCCAGCAGTTCCGCGTGGACGCCTTGGCCATGGAGCGCCAGGCCAGTGATCAGGAGTCCTATGGCTATCTGCTCCGCTCGGCCACGCTGAACTTCGGCACGGACAACAGCTGCCAGCTGAGCTTCCGGGAAGGATTGAGCCTGTTCATCGCCGGCCGCCGGGATGACACGGCAGCGTTTAGCGACCTGCCAGGCGTTGAAGGCCCCGTCGAAACCATGGCCTGTACCTACAGCACTGACGTTGGTGGGCGCCTGTTGATCGACTTTGCCGGAGATGCGACCGACCCCTCCTCCACCTTGTTCGAGGGCTTCGTCAGTGAAACAGGCGAGGTACTCGCACTAAGGGGCCACCGCGACGAGCCCGGCGCCTTCCATCAGCGCTGGCTGATGCTTGGCGCGCTGGACCAGGGCTACACCGGTCTGGACAACCGCCAGCCCGCCATCTCCATCACGGCCGATGCCGCCTCGGTGCCGGCGGGTGGCTCGATTAATCTGACAGCCACCGCAACCGACCCCGACTCCCAAAACGTGGACATCCGGTGGATTGCCAGCGCCGGCTCGTTCACGACGCAAACCGGCGGTGCCACCACCTGGATTGCACCCTCGGTGGGATCGGGCACGACGCTACTTACCGCAGAAGCCAGTGATGGTGACCGCATAGCCATTGATGACGTCGTCGTATCCTGGGGGCTCAGCGAGTTGCCACGAACACGTGCAGCCGTGCAGTACAACTTGGCCCAATCGATCGAATCGGGCCTCGTCGATCCCTCAGACATCATCCACGGCTGGTTCGGATTCACCCCATTGCAGGTGTTCGAAAGTGACCTGCCGACCTGCAGTACGGGGTCTGTAAGCAGCAACTTCGATGACGCGGATGCGAGCGGCACCATCACCGCCGGCGACACGGCCACCATTGTGTTTTCCAACTGCGAGATCCTCGACCAGGAGCCGATAATTGATGCCATTTACGATGGCACCCTGAGATTCGATATTGAGGTCGCTGATCAAAGCGTCGAGCACCTGCCGAATGTCGAGCCCGGAACGGCAACCGGCAATGAACGCAACTACCAGTGGCGGATCACCGGAATCGATTACACCGAATCGGAGGATGGCTGCACCTCGACCCAAAACCTTTCTGGCCAGCTTGCGAGCTACGCGGTTGGCGAGACAGGCGAGTTCTACTCGATTGAAGACGGCGGAGTGGAACAAACCGCCTCAACGCTCTGCGAAGATCAGTCGAGTACCCAGACACGTGTTCTCGTCCCGTTCCGACTGGCTGTTCAAATTGATTTCGATGCGGACCAACACACTGTAGAAACCAGCTATCGGCTACAGGTAGAAGACGGTGACGGCTTCCGAATCGTGGACAGCGAGTATGAGACTGATCCCGGTACAGCGGTTACCGGGCCACTCGACACCTTTGCCCTGTCCAGCCAGGCCAAGCCCGAAGACCCAACCGCCGGCGTGACCCATTACGTGAATCACCTGGATGGTGTGAGCGCGCGCATCGACTCCAATCCCGCATCCATCGACATTGCGGTGGACGAGGATGGCAATGGCCAGGAAGACTCAACGTTCGAGTCGCATTGGGACTGGCTGGACACCATGCGCATCATCTTCCCTGTGGGTTTGACCGGCGACCAGGAAGTCCCTCCCGTGTCGACCGCGGGGAATGGGTTCGGATTCGTTGTGCTCCACCTCCACGACAGCGGCAATCTGCTCATCGATGTCGATGTCTTCGTCTCGAACATGGTTCCGACGGCAGCACACTTGCATGAAGCTCCATTCGGACAGAACGGAGATGTGGTCTTCCCGCTCAGTCCAGCGCCGGAAGATGCCAACCGCTACCTGCTGTCAGGGGCGTCCGTCACGCAAACTCAGATCGACACGATTCTCGCCGGCGGGTGGTACCTCAACGTCCACTCGGATGCCCACCCAGGTGGAGAGATTCGCGGGCAGCTCACCGATGGCGAGGGAGATGACCTGGGAGTCCAGGACAAGGACTCCGACGGTGTCTCCGATTCCGACGAGGTCAATGTCTACGGCACCGACCCGAACAACCCCGACTCGGACTTCGACGGTATCAGCGACGGCGATGAGATCTTCGGAACCGGCACCGATCCGAACAACCCGGACAGCGACGGGGATGGTGCGGGCGACGGACTCGAAGTCAGCGTCGGCAGCCGCGCTGACCTCGCCAATATTGTGCGATACGTGTCGAGCACCCGGGGCGCCCCGGGCAACAACGGTCAAAGCTGGGCCGAGGCTTTTGAAGGCCATTTAGATGTGGAGACCGACAACGAAAACGGCCGAGACAGCAGCACGCCCGTGTTCTATCTCTACGAATCCGGTCAGTACGTCGGCACCTTCAAACTGGGGAGCAATGACACCTCACGCGGCTTCATCGTGGTCGCCGGCGGCCTGGGCCCAGACGACCACATTCCCGATACGGCCACAGTCTTCACGTCGTTGGGTGAAGGCAGCGCTGCAATCATCGACAACGCCAACGACATCACCCTGACCGGCATCAAGTTCACAGACGGCGTGGCCACACAGGGCGGCGGTCTGGACATCGGTCCAACCGCGATGAGTACCGTGGTGTTAGACAGCGTGGAAGTCGTCGGCAACCAGGCCCAGTTCGGGGGCGGCATTCATGTGGCATCCGGGTCGACGGTCACGGTGACCGTCAGCGACATACACAATAACCAGGCAATCGCCTTCGACAGTGTCGCCCGAGGTGGCGGTATCGCGGTCAGCGATGGAGTGGTCAATGTTGAATACTCCACAATCCGCGGCAATCAGGTCGACGGGGGCTTCAGTACGGGAGCCGTGTCGGAAGGGGGCGGACTGTATGCCGCACCCACAACCCCAACCATAAACACAACCACACTCAGCGTTCTCGGCAGCGTCATTGCCAACAACCGTACGGGCGACGCCGGGTTCGGGACCGACCTGGGCGGTGGTCTCTTTGCCAGTAACGCAGAGATCATCGAGATCTTCGATAGTGAAATTCTGTCCAATCGGGCGGGATCCCAGGGTGGCGGGCTATACTTGGCTGATTCGACATCAGCCAACTTCGTCACCAACAATCTGATTGTTGGCAATGCCAGCGTGAATCAGCCTGGCGGCGGGTTGTTCGTGTCGCGAGCCAGCACCGGACAAACCCAGATTGCCAATAACACGGTGGCGCTCAATCAGGTGCTGTTGACCGAAGGCGCCGGTGGTGTACAGAGCACCAGCGAGACCACGGGGCTGGAACTGCGTGACAATATTTTCTGGCTGAACGACGACAGTGATCTCGCGGCGAATGCCGGCAGCCAGAATTACGCGGGGCCCACGACAGACAGTGGCGATTTCACGACCGGCCACCTGATCGAGTACAACAACATCGAAGATGTGCTGACAACGGGCACGCCCATCGGCTCCAACGATCTCGTCACCAGTGTCGGCGGCAACGCGGCCCTGGCCAACCCCGATTTTCTTGGGAGTTTTTACCTGAACGAGGGCAGTACCTCGATCGACTTTGATACGACCCGTACCGCGTCCGATTTTGGTCTGGGCGGCTCCACCACCCGCTTTGACGGCGCTGTGGACGAAGGTGCGCTGGACCTCGGATACCACGTCTTCTTTGGTCAGGGCAGCCAGACACCCGATGCCGCCAATCCCGAGAGCACCATGCTGACCTGCAACCAGGATGGCAGCGAACAGCGTGAGGTCGTCTTCCGCCCCACCCTGTTTGGCGGTGAGACGGGCTCCGGGCATGCGTTTGTCGTTGGCGTCAGCAGCCCGGACGGTGTGGGTGTCCAAGGACGAACCGCCCTGGACCCGCTATCTGATAGCAACTCGACCTATGCGATCGACCTGGGTGATGGCCGCTACGCAGTCGAAGTCTTCTCGGAATTCACGTCTGGCTCGTTCACGGTCAGCCTGAGCTTTGGCCTGGCCCAGGAAGCCGTCGAAGACTTCGTCGTGAACTACGACTACAGCGGATGCCGCGGCGGCCAGACACGCTAATCGGCGGGGCTGGCCTGCCCTGACCCCTCGTTTGGGCAGGCCTAGCCGAGCAAGTCTTCCAGCGCGTACAGCCCGGCGTCCTGCGCGGCCAGCCAGCCGGCGGCACGGACGGCACCCCGCGCGAAGATCATCCGATCTGTCGCCTTGTGGGTGATCTCCAAACGCTCGCCCGCCATCGCGAACAGGGCTGTATGCTCACCCACGATGTCCCCACCCCGGATCACAGAGAAGCCGACGCGGCCATCGCCTCGTGGCCCCACCTGGCCATGCCTTGTCCAGTCGGCGACTGAATCCAGTTCGATGCCCAACCCCTGGGCAACCGACCGGCCCACCGCCAGCGCGGTACCCGACGGCGCATCGACCTTGCGCCGATGATGAGCCTCAATGATCTCGATGTCCGCCTGTTCGCCGAGGACTTCTGCGGCCCGCTGCGCAAGCGCCCGCATCAATGCCACCCCGACGGAAAAATTGTCGGACCGCAGAACCGGGATCCGCTGACTGGCTGCATCCAGGCGCTCGGCCTGCGCGGCGTCCAGACCGGTGGTCCCCGTGACCAGTGCGCAATCTCGAGATTCCAGCACCGGCAGTGCGGCCATCAACGCATCCGGGGAAGAAAAGTCGATGACGACGGTCTGCGGTTCCAGATGAGCCGCGAGGTCATCCGATACACTGACGCCGGTGCGATCCTGACCGATTAGTGCACCGCAGTCCTTGCCCACGACCTCGCCATCCGGGCGATCAACGGCAGCGGAAAGAACCAGAGCGGATTGCTCGAACAGCGCTCGGATGACCGATTGCCCCATACGGCCGCCGGCCCCGAGCACGCAAATCTTCGTCGACATTCATGCGCCTTGCGATGAGAATGGCGGCTGATTATCCGTCCAGCCGGAGCCGGTGCAAGCCCTGCCCGCCCGGCCACCGTTACTCATGCTTGATTCTGCCCTGGTTCGACTGCTGATTCGCCTGCTGGTACTGGCCGTGGTCTTTGCCGGCTGCCTGCTGGGATTCGCCGCGTCCAGCTTCCAAACGCTGTCACCTGCGCACTACCCGCCAACCATGCCGGTCGTGATTGCCACGGGTGGCGGCGCGGCTGTACTGCAATGGGACCAGGTAGACGGTTCGCCCGTCTCGCTAAGCTTGTCGACCGATGCCAGCGGCTGTCTGGACGCGTTTCATTGCGTTGAGGTCAGCCCGGGCCAAAGCATGATTCGGCAGCGCATCGCGGGCGGCTTGGCCTGGTGGCAACAGCGCATTGAAGGTATGCAGATTACGCAGGCCAGCGTCTTCCGACTCACGCTGGTCATGGCCTTTCCGGCGTTTCTCGTCGCCGCAGTGGTCTCACAGCTCGTGGGCTGGTGGCTGCGTCGCAAGTCCCGGCGATCTGCAGCCGGTTAATCAGGAAGACGTATCCAGTCGCCCCCGGCCGAGCGGCCACGACTCTGCTGAGATCAGCGGCGCCCTCTTGGATGCAGAGGCCTGTCAGTGCTGCCTACTTAACCCGCTCCTCGAAAAAACGCTTGGCCTTCGCCAGCCAGGATTGTTCTTCGGGGCTGTGCTTCTCACCCACCGTGTCGCCGAACTCGGCCAACAAGGCCTTCTGCTTCGATGAAAGATTCACGGGGGTTTCGATGCGCACCGTGCACAGCAGATCGCCGACGCCGGCACCGCGGACGCTGGGTGCCCCCTTACCGCGGAGGCGGAACGTCTTGCCAGACTGGGTGCCCTCGGGAATCTTGAGCGTGGCGCGGCCCTTGAGCGTCGGCACTTCGATCTCCCCACCCAAGGCGGCGGTGACAAAAGACAGTGGCACGGCGCAGCGTAGATCATTGCCGTCGCGCTCGAAGACATCATGCGCCCGCACGTTGATCTGCACGTAGAGATCACCTGGAGGCGCTCCGCGCTCGCCGGCTTCACCCTCGCCCGTCAGGCGGATGCGATCGCCGGTATCCACGCCCGGCGGAATCTTGACCGAGAGCGTCTTCTCACCTTCAACCCGGCCGCGCCCTGAACAATCACGACAGGCATCGGCAATAACCTCGCCCCGTCCGCGGCAGGTCGGGCAGGTCTGCTGTACCGAGAAAAAGCCCTGCTGCATACGAATCTGCCCGGCGCCCTGGCAGGAGGGACAGGTCTTTGGCTTGGTGCCCGGCTTGGCGCCGGACCCATCGCAGGTCTCGCAGTCATCCCAGGTCGGGATGTGGATCGCCTTCTCGACGCCATTGACCGCGTCTTCCAGATCGATGGGCAGGTCATAGCGCAGATCGGCACCGCGTGCTGCGCGTGCACCACCACCGCCGAAAATATCGGAGAAAACGTCGCCGAAGATGTCGCCAAAACCGGCGCCGCCGCCAAAGCCACCACCCGCAGCACCGGCCACGCCGTCATGCCCGTAGCGATCATAGGCCGCCCGTTTCTGGTCGTCGGACAGCACTTCGTAGGCTTCGGAGGCCTCCTTGAAGCGGCTCTCGGCTTCCTCATCCCCCGGATTCCGGTCGGGATGATTCTTCATGGCCAGCCGACGATAGGCCTTCTTCAGTTCATCGGCACCGGCATCACGACTGACGCCCAACACCTCGTAGTAGTCACGTTTGCTCATGGCTCTCGGGCGATCCCGTTAGTGCAATAAAAAAGGAGCGAGCGGGCCGGCGTGTCGCCCGTCCGCTCGCTCCTCGAGGCGCGATTGAACTATGCGCGCTTCTTCTCGTCGTCGTTGACTTCCTCGAACTCCGCGTCGACGACGTCGTCGTCGGCATTCGAGGCCTGCGCATCAGCAGCCCCTTCGGCGCCACCTTCGGCAGCGTAGGCCTTCTCGGCGATCTTGGCAGATGCCTCGGCCAGCGCCTGGGTCTTGGCTTCGATGGCGTCTTTGTCCTCGCCCTTCAGCACGTCCTGCAGTTCGCTGATAGCGGTTTCCACGGCCGACTTCTCATCCGCCTCGACCTTGTCGCCCAGATCCTTGAGTGTCTTTTCGACACCGTGGATCAGGCCCTCGGCCTGGTTACGGGCATTGATCAGGTCGGCAAACTTCTTGTCGTCCTCGGCATGGGCCTCGGCGTCCTTGACCATCTGCTCGATCTCATCGTCGGACAGACCCGAGCTTGCCTTGATAACAATGGACTGGCTCTTGCCGGTCGCCTTGTCCTTGGCCGACACGTTCAGGATGCCGTTGGCGTCGATGTCAAAGGTGACCTCGATCTGCGGCACGCCGCGCGGAGCCGGCGGAATATCCGACAGGTCGAATTTGCCCAGCGACTTGTTGGCGCTGGCGACTTCGCGCTCACCCTGCAACACATGCACCGTCACCGCGCCCTGGTTGTCTTCGGCGGTGGTGAAGGTTTCGGCCTTGCGCGTCGGGATCGTGGTGTTCTTGTCGATGAGCTTGGTCATGCGACCACCCATCGTCTCGATACCCAGCGACAGCGGGGTCACGTCCAGCAGCAGCACGTCCTTGACGTCGCCGGCCAGCACGGCCGCCTGGATCGCCGCGCCCATGGCCACGGCTTCATCCGGGTTCACGTCACGGCGGGGCTCGCGACCGAAGAAGCTCTTCACGGCCTCCTGAACCTTGGGCATCCGCGTCTGGCCACCGACCAGGATGACCTCGTCGATCTCACCGGCGGAGACGCCGGCATCCTTCAGCGCCACCTTGCAGGGATCGATGGTGCGTTCGACCAGATCGTCCACCAGCGATTCCAGCTTGGCGCGGGAAAGCTTCAGGTTCAGGTGCTTGGGACCGGAGGCATCCGCCGTGATGTACGGCAGGTTGATCTCGGTCTGCTGTGTGGAGGACAGCTCGATCTTGGCCTTCTCACCGGCTTCCTTCAGGCGCTGCATGGCCAACGGATCGCCGGACAGGTCCACACCCTGATCTTTTTTGAACTCCGAAGCGATGTAGTCGATGACACGCATGTCGAAGTCTTCACCACCCAGGAACGTATCGCCGTTGGTGGCCAGGACTTCAAACTGCTTGTCGCCGTCGACATCGGCAATTTCGATGATGGACACGTCAAAGGTGCCGCCGCCCAAATCGTAGACGGCAATCTTCTTGTCGCCCTTGGACTTATCCAGGCCGTAGGCCAGCGCGGCCGCGGTGGGCTCGTTGATGATGCGCTTGACCTCAAGGCCGGCGATCTTGCCGGCATCCTTGGTGGCCTGGCGCTGGGAGTCGTTGAAGTAGGCCGGAACCGTGATGACGGCCTCGGTGACCGACTCGCCCAGATAGTCTTCGGCATCCTTCTTCAGTTTGCGAAGAATCGTCGCGGACACTTCCTGCGGCGACAGCTTCTTGCCCTTGACGTCGACCCAGGCATCACCGTTGTCGGCTGCGGTGATCTTGTAGGGCACCATCTTGATGTCCTTCTGGACCACGTCGTCCTGGAAGCGGCGACCAATCAGCCGCTTGATGGCGTACAACGTATTGCTGGGGTTGGTGACCGCCTGCCGCTTGGCAGGACGACCGACCAGCGTCTGGTCATCGTCGGAATACGCCACCACGGACGGCGTGGTGCGCTCACCTTCGGCGTTCTCAATCACCTTGGCGCTGCTGCCCTCCAGCAATGCCAGGCATGAGTTCGTCGTGCCGAGGTCGATACCAATGATCTTGCCCATGGTGTGCTCCAAAAAATCGGTTAAATCAGGTTGCTAAACAGAAAAGAGTTCTTGCTACTGCCGGCTAAATGGGGGAAGCCGGCCAAAATTCAAGACGGGATCAGTCGTCAGACTTGGGTTGCGGCTTCGCGACCGTGACCATCGCAGCCCGCAACAGGCGATCGTTCAGCAAATAGCCGCGCTGCATGACGTTGACCACGGTATTGGGGTCGGCATCGGCCTCGACCATGGCCACAGCTTCATGCTGCTCCGGATTGAAGGGCAGACCGGTCGGGTCGACCTGCTTGATGCCAAACTTGTCCATGACACTGGCCAACTGCTTGAGCGTCAGCTCCACGCCTTCACGCACGGTCTCGACCGTGGCGCTTTCCGCCTGCGCCGACGCCAGCCCAAGCTCCAGCGAGTCCCGCACACCCAGCAGTTCGCTGGCGAACTTTTCCAGCCCGAACTTGTGGGCATTGGCCACGTCCCGCTCGGCGCGGCGACGCACATTTTCCAGCTCGGCGCTGGCACGCAGATAGGCTTCCCAGTGCTCCTTGGCCTTCGCCTCAGCGGCGTCCAGGGCCGCCTGCGTCACACCCTCTTCCGGTGCATCAGCGGCTGCAGGCTCGCTTTGTTCTGGGGTCTCGGCCTCCGCGGCCTGGGCTTCGGAGTTGACGTCCTCCGGCTTCTGGTCTTCTGGCGTCATGCTGCGATCCGTGTTTCGAAAAGGCGGTGATGCGCGACACTCCCGTCGCACGGCTCGCTTGGTGGGGGCGCTGTTCAGGTTTTCAAGCCGGAACCGAACATCTGCGCCGTCAGCCCTACCAACGGCACGATCCGCTGATACGCCATGCGGGTCGGCCCGATCACGCCAAGGACGCCGGCCACCTCTCCATCGACGTGATACGGCGCGGTGACGACACTGCACTCGTCCAGCACGGCCACACCCGATTCCTTGCCGATAAAAATTTGCACCCCGTCGGCATCCAGGCACTTGCGGAACAAGGCAGCGATTTCCTGCTTACGATCCAGCGCATGGAGCAATGCACCCAGTCGTTCACGACTTCCGATCTCGGAGAACGCCAACAAATTGGGCTCGCCGGCGATCACCAAGCCGTCATTCTCCCGGCCGGCTGAAGGACTGACGGCCTGTTGCATCATCGTCGCCAGTTCCGCACCCACGGCGGCACGCGCGGCCTCGACCTCACGGCGGAGCAACTCGGCCACCTCGAACAGATGTCGGCCCGCCGCACAGCGATTAATAAAGGCAGCGGCGCGCTCCAGCGCGTCCCGGGAGTATGCGCGCTGTAGCTGCACCACGCGGTTCTGCACCTCGTCCCGATCCACCACCAGCACGACCAGCACACGCCGGCCGGACAAGGGTAGGAACTCGATTTGCCGCAGCAGGCGCAAATCGCTGCGCGGCACCGACACGATGCCTGCCATCCGCGTTAGATCGGCCAACATGGCCGAGGCGTCGCTAGTCAGCTGCTCGTGATGACTATCCGCGGCGCGCAGCTTGGCCCGAAGCTCCCGCGCAGTTGGTGCCGCCAATTGCTCCGGCTCGAGCAAGCTGTCGACGAAAAAGCGGTAACCCAATGCAGTCGGCACGCGCCCGGAGGAGGCATGCGGGGCGGACACGTAGCCCTGCTCGGCCAAATCCACCATGATGCTGCGCACGGTCGCGGCGCTAACGCCCAGCCCGCTTCTGGCCAGCAGCGTTGAGGAGCCGACAGGACGACCGTCCGCGATAAACTGCTCGACCAGCGTCTTGAGTAACGTCGCTTGGCGTGCATTCAATGACGGCAAATCGGTTTCGATGCGAGACTCGGGGCCCACGGGGAAATCACGACTCCATGCTTGAGAAAGAGAAAGCCATGCGCATGACGCGCTGTCAACGAGGGAGCAGGCCGTGACCGAATTCCGTCATGTCGGCATTGTTGCTAAACGGGACGATGCCGCGGTGCTGACGACGGTTGAGCGGCTGGCGCGTTACCTCCTGAACCGCGGGTTGAGCATTCTTCCAGATGCCATTGCTGCACCGGTGACCCCTGCCGCGCCGATCAGTCGCGCCGAGATGGGGCCGCAGTGCGATCTGTGCATCGTGGTCGGCGGTGATGGCACGCTGCTGGATGCAGGCCGCTACATGGCACCGCACGACGTTCCGATTGTCGGCGTCAACCGCGGCCGGCTCGGATTCATGGTCGACGTCTCACCAGATGACATGAGCGCACGCCTCGACGAAATCCTTGATGGTCAGGGTATTCGTGAGGATCGGCTGATGATCGAGGGGCATCCGGATGTCCAGGGTGACCCCATCAAGCGGTTTCTGGCGCTCAACGATGTGGTGGTGAGGAACCGCGCGTTTGCGCGACTGTTGGAATTCGATACGCGTATCAATGGCGAATTCGTGACCCGGCACCGGGCTGACGGCATCGTCATTTCCACGCCGACCGGCTCCACGGCCTACGCGTTGTCCAGTGGAGGCCCGATTGTTCACACCGGGATTGATGCGCTGACCTTGGTTCCCATCTGCCCGCATACGCTGTCGGACCGGCCACTGGTCATCAACGCCAACAGCGAACTCGAAGTCGTGGTTCACGGCGACAATACCGAGGCGCTGGTGACCTGGGACGGCCAGGTCAGCCATCCACTGGCCGGTGGTGACCGCATCCGCATCCGGGCCTCGGACAAGCGCCTGACGCTCATCCACCCGCCGGGCTACGACTACTTCCACATTCTTCGCAGCAAGCTGCACTGGGGACGCGGGCAAGCCTGATGTTGCGCCAGCTTTCTATCCAGAATCTCGCCGTGATTACCGATCTCAATCTGGATTTCGGAGACGGCTTCAACGTCCTCACCGGCGAAACCGGTGCGGGCAAGTCCATTCTGATCGACGCCATCGGCCTCGTACTGGGTCACCGCGCTGACTCAGACGCTGTCCGCACCGGCCAACCGCGCGCGCAGGTCGACGCGGCTTTCGACGTGGGTGTGGATTCGCCCGCAGGTGCCTGGCTGCGTGATCAGGCGCTGGACGACCCCGACGACCCCGGGTGCTGCCTGATCCGCCGCGTGGTCATGGCGGACGGCGGCTCGCGTGCTTTTATCAACGGTTCGCAGGCGAATATCCGCAGCCTCAGGGCGCTGGGCGAACGGCTGGTCGATGTCCATGGCCAGCACGACAGCCAGCGCCTGCTCGACCCCACCCAGCAGCGTCAGTTGCTGGACGCATTCGGACGCCACGACCAGGTCCTGACAACCGTGGCGACACGGGCGGCCGATCTCAAACGGCTGCGCGACGCACTGGGCGAGGCACAATCGGCAGGCAAGCCGACCGAGGCAGAAATCGAATTGCTGCAATTCCAGCTCCAGGAACTGGACGCCATCGCGCCTGAACCGGGTGAATTCGAACAGCTCGACCAGGAGCAGCGGCGGTTGGCCAATGCGGAGCAGCTCATGCGGGATGCAGCGGCCGTCATCGGCCTGCTCGTCGAGTCCGACGACGGCGCCGCCATTGAGCGCAGCGGCAAGGCCCGGGACGTGCTGTCCGACCTGGAGGCTGTCGACAGTGCCTTTTCCGAGGCGCGCGAACTTGTGGATTCCGCGACCATCCAGCTGGAGGATGCTGCGCGTCTGGTTACGCGCCAGCTAGACCGCATGGAACTGGATCCCGAGCGGCTGCAAATCGTAGATGATCGATTAACCGAGCTGCACCGCTTGGCCCGCAAACATGACTGCCAGCCCGACACCCTGCCCGAGTTGATTCAAAGCCTGCGCCATCGGCTGGATCAGGCCATCCACGCCGGCGAGCACACGGAGCGACTGCAGCAGGAGATCGAGGCCGCCCTTGCGGCGTATCGAGAGGCCGCCCAGCAACTCACACGCGCGCGCTCAGACGCTGCCATGCGGATGCAGCAGGCCGTGACCGACAATGTGCGCAGCCTCGGCATGCCTGACGCGCAGGTTCGCATCAGTATCCGTCCAGACCCCGAGCAGGTTGGCCCGCACGGGATGGATCGCGTCACGTTTGAAATTGCCGCCAATCCCGGTCAAAGCGCGCGGCCACTGGCTCGCGTCGCCTCCGGGGGCGAGCTCTCCCGCTTGGCGCTGGCCATTCAGCTCGTGGTGCTGGGCGACGACGCAGCGCCGACCATGATCTTCGATGAGGTGGACGCCGGCATCGGCGGCGCCGTTGCAGAAATCGTCGGCCGACGCCTGGCGGAGTTGTCAGAGCGACATCAGGTGCTCTGCGTGACCCACCTGCCGCAGGTGGCCGCGCAGGGGCATCAGCAGTATCACGTCAGCAAACAAAGCAGCGACCAGGCGACCCGAACCCGGGTTGAACAACTGCAGGAGGATCGCCGCGTCGAAGAAATTGCCCGCATGCTCGGTGGCGTTGAGGTCACCGAGCGCACACGAGCCCACGCCCGCGAGATGCTCGGCTTGGGCGAAGCCACGGCCTGACGCCAAGCCAGGCCACTGCCGGCGACCTTAGTCGTTCTCTGCCTGCGCCTCGGGGCTCAGGCCATAGATCACCAAGCTGTGATCGGTCATCTTCCAGCCATGCTCGGCGGCAATCTCTCGCTGCCGCTGTTCAATGACATCGTCGACAAACTCGACGACCTGACCGGTCTTCATGCACACCATGTGGTCGTGATGCGGACCATCGTCCAGCTCGAACACACTTTGGCCACCATCGAAGTTGTGGCGGGTAACGATGCCCGCAGACTCGAACTGCGTCAGCACGCGATAAACCGTCGCCAAACCGATTTCCTCGCCCAGCTCCAGCAGTTGCTTATAGACGTCTTCGGCCGTCATGTGACGCTCATCGGCGGATTCCAGGATCTCCAGAATCTTCAGCCGCGGGAGCGTGACTTTGAGTCCGAGTTTTCGCAGGTCTTGAGATTCCACAGCTTCGATACTCCGCCAACGGGTTTTGCCAAGCGTGTATTATCGCACGTCCTTCAACCGACCCACCTGCACCACCATGATTCGATTGGTCGCACTCGCCGGCGTGCTGGCTTTCACCACCGGCTGCAACCTCGTTTACAAGCTCCCCGTCAACCAGGGCAACGTGATCGAGCAGGAGCAGGTCGATCAGGTTGAGGTTGGCATGACGCCAGAGCAGGTGGAGTTCCTAATGGGCTCCGCGCTGGTCAAGAGCGAGTTGCGGGAGACCGTGCGCTGGGACTATGTCTCCTACTACCTGAGCCCACGCGACAAAGAGCTGCGGCGCAACATCACCATTGTCTTCGAGAACGGTGTGGTGTCCGAGATCATCGGCGCCAGCAACGAAACCGACCGCGAGCAATCACAGCCGGTTGACCCGCCGCCGACGCGGTAAACCCGAGCTGGCGGGCGGCTCAGCCCTGCGCCTTGGCCTTGGCCGCCCGTTTCCGACGGGCCGCCTTGGGATCGGCGATCAGTGGGCGATACACCTCGACCCGGTCTCCACTCTTGACCTCGGTCGTGGCCGGCACCTGTTTGCCGAAAATCCCGACCGCAGCCGCCGCCAGATCGATGTCCGGGTACTGCTCCAGCAGGCCGGACCGCTGCACGGCCTGTTCAACGGTCGTGCCAGCCGGCACGTCGAGCCGCAACAGGGACTGACGATCCGGTAACGCATAGGCGACTTCGATCGCCAGCAAGTCTGCTCCACTCATGGTTCTGCCCATAGTTGTACCAGTCGCTGGCCCACCCCCAGCGCGTCGATCAGGACGATGATGATGCCGATCCGAGCGGGGTAGCGCATCATCCAATACCAGGCCTGAAACACGCGATTCGACGGCTCGGTCCCCCACAACTCGGCGACCAGGGTGCGCGGCAACAAGCGGCCGACGTAGACACAAAGCCCCAAGGTCGTCAGCGGCACCAGCAGCCGCCCAGTCAGATCCAGCAGCCATTCGGCCAGCGTCCGGCCGCCTGGGGCCAATTCGGCCAGCACGTTGAAGGACAGAATGGTCAGCAGGCCGAATAGCCAGATCAGCATCCCGCTGGCGGTGGCCGAGAAAACACGCGACAAGCCGAAGCGCTCCATCATGCGCAGCACAATGGGTTCCAGCAGTCCCACTGCCGACGTCAGCGTCAACAACGCCAGCATCACGTAAAGCGCCAATGTGGGCATGGCCCCTTGTGCGCCAAACGCCTGAGGCACTTGCTGGAACAGCAAGGGCACACCCGAACGGGGCGCCTCTCCCGTCGCCAGCACCACGGCGAACAACGCCGTGCCGCCAACAAGCATGAACAGCAAATCTCCGATCAAGACGGCTGCAGCACTGCGCAGCAGAGGCGTGTTGTCGGGCAGGAAGACGCCGTAAGCCAGCATCACACCGGCACCCAGGCTCAAGGTGTAAAACGACTGCGAAATGGCCGACAGCACGCCGGTCAAACCCAGTTCCATTGGACGAAACCCGAGCAACAGTCCGGCCGCCTCGCCCAGATACCCGGTGCCGGCGGCGTAGAGCAACAAACCGATCGCCAATACAAACGCCACGGGCACCAGCAGGGTCGTGGAACGCTGCAAGCCGAACTTGGGACCGTGCGCAACCACCAAGGTCACGAACACCATGAAGATCGTGTGCCAGGCCAGGCTACGCTCCGGATCACCGGCCAGCGCCAGAAACTGCTGTCGGGCCGCCTCCGCATCAATGGCCGAGAACGTGCCGGCCCCGGCGCGAATCGCATAAGCCAGGGTCCAACCTGCAATGACAGCGTAGTACGACAACACCAGGGCTGCGGCGATCAGCGCAGACCACCCCAACAGCTGCCAGCCACGACCGACATGCCCCTCGCGCGAAAGATGCCGAAGCCCCCAGACCATGTTGGAGCGCATCCAGCGCCCCAGCACCCACTCATTGAGCAGCAACGGGGCCGCCATGGCGCACAGGCTGACGATGTAGATGACCAGATACGCCGAGCCGCCGTACTCTGCGACCAAGCTGGGCAGCCGCCATAGGTTTCCCAGACCGACAACGATACCCAGCGCGGCCAGCACAAACCGACCTGGCGAACTCCAATAGCCGTAAGGCGATGACCTTAGCGGCATCTGCACCCCCCTTCTCGCACGCAGCCTAAACGGGCCGCCCAATATGATTTCGAACTACCGATCGGCCGCCGCTGCGAGGCCGACCCTCCCCGACCGAACCTTCGCAGCGCGCGCCTGAACGCAACGGGCACGTATAATCCGAGCCGTGAGCAAGAAGAGCAAATCAAAATTGGGTGATCGCCAGATCGCCGTAAACCGACGCGCACGGCACGACTACCACATCGAGGACCGTTTCGAGGCCGGCATCGTTCTCAATGGCTGGGAAGTGAAGGCATTGCGCGAGGGCCGGGCCCAGGTCGCTGAAGCCTATGTGTACCTCAAGAACGGCGAAGCTTGGCTGCTGGGCGCGCATATCAATCCGCTGCAGTCCGCATCGACGCATGTCGTCGCCAAGCCCGACCGCACGCGCAAACTGCTGCTGCATCGCCGCGAACTGAGCCGACTCATCGGCTCCACCGAGCGCCAGGGCTATACCTTGATCCCCCTGGACCTGCACTGGACGCGCGGGCGGGCCAAACTGGAAATCGGTCTCGCCAAGGGCAAGAAGCAGCATGACAAGCGCTCGGACATCAAGAGCCGCGAATGGGATCGCCAGAAAGCACGCATCCTGCGTCACGGCGAAAAAGCCTAGGGCGCTGTCGTCACCGGCCTGAACTTCTTGGCCAACTGCCGGTCCATTTATGCGACACTATCGCGTTCATCGGGGGCGACTTGGATTCGACGGGAGTCGCGAAACCTGACGTGCATGCCGAGGTGCAGTCCCCCTCGTAAAACAGACTTGCAATCAAGCTTAGTTGCGAACGACGACAACTACGCCCTCGCTGCGTAAAAAACCGCAGTGAGCGTCCGACCTGGTCTGCTTGTGGGCTGGGTATCGGGCGTCAAATTACACAAGCTCGCCCGCGGATAGGTCTCTGGTCCAACGGTTAAAACTTCGTGAGTCTAAGCGGCTGTCTTCCCTCGCCTGCCGGGTAACAGTCGCCGACAATCAAAGGCTAGGCTAAGCATGTAGATCGAAAGGCAGAGGGCTTTCGGACGCGGGTTCGATTCCCGCCGCCTCCACCAATAAAATCAAGCATTTATGCTTGTTTGGGGCTTCTCAGGGCACTCTTTCCCTGCCCTCGCCCTTAGCTCAACAACAGGCCGCCACCGTGCGGCCTGTTCTGTTTCTGCCAAGCGCCTACGAAGGCATCGGAACCATCTCGGATAACTGCCTGGCGCGACGCTGGGTACGCAGTACGATGGCGAGGCCAGTCAGTGCCAGCACCAGATTGCCCAGGGCCAGCGCGACCAGGGTGCCGTCGTACTGCTGTGCGATGGCAAAGCCCAAGCCGGTGCCTGCAACCGTCGTGAAACTCCCGATCACCGCCGCTGCGCTACCGGCGTGGTGTCCCATGGGTTCCATGGCCAGGGCATTGAGGTTGGCGCCCAAAAAACCGAAGCAGAACAGGCAAAGCCCTTGCAGCAGGATGTACAGCGGCAGCGGGACGACGTCGATCCAGGCCAGTACCGACCAGAGCGCCGCAATCGCGATCAGGCCCAACAACGCGGCCCGCGTCATGCGTTCCAGACCGAAGCGGCGGAGCAACCGTGAATTCGCGAAGGCAGCCGCCGAAAGAAACAGCGCGATGATGGCGAACAGCAAGGTGAACCCGGCGCCCACGCCGTAGCGATCCTGAAAGATTTGCTGCGCCAGGCTGATGAAGACCACCAGCACCCCGAACACGCTCCCCAGCGCCAGCATATAGCCGCGGGTCACCGGATGGCGTAGCGCCACGGCAAACCCGAGCAACAGGTTCTCCCGGTTGAAGGGACGCCGGTTGGCGGTCGTGAGCGTTTCCCGCACGCGGTAATGCCCCCAGCCCGCTATCGCCAGACCGGCGATGAACAAGGTGACGAACATCCATTGCCAGGGCGCGATCAATAAGATCCCCTGCCCGATGGAAGGCGCCAGAATCGGTACGATCATGAAGACCATCATGGCCATCGACATGACGCGTCCCATCTCGACCCCAACGAAGCGGTCACGCACCAGTGCCATGGCCACAACGCGGGGCGCACCCGCGCCAAACCCCTGCATGAATCGCGATGCGATCATGATTTCGAAACTGGTCGATGCGGCGGCGACCAGGCTGGCGGCGGCGAATAGCAACAAGCCGAAGCTCAGCACTGGCTTGCGGCCGAAACTGTCACTCAGCGGTCCGTACAGGAACTGCGAGGCGCCCAGCCCGAACAGGTAAGCGGAAATCACCGCCTGACGGTCATTCTCGTCGCTGGCCCCCAGCTCGGATGCCATCTGCGGCAGAGCGGCCAGCACGATGTCGATGGCCAGCGCATTGATGGCCATACAGGCCGCCACAAAACAGACGAACTCACGCAGGCCCATAATGGGTTGACGGCTGGCAGGTTGGACTGCGGGCATGTTCGAGCTCCTTGCCAGCCGAATGCGAGGCGGCGGGACGGGGGTCGTGAAAGCGTGGGTGGCCTAGGCAAGGTCATTAGCACCCACCGTGCGGGCGCCCGACCACTGGCCGCATGACTTGCGTATGGGCCACCATGGCGCCGACGCATTCGTTAGTTTACCTAATTAGATGGGTGGTCAGCCATCCCGCACACTATCTCGATGGATCAGCACGACAGGAGCGGCGAGCAGTCGTGGTTGCAATGGGATCAGGGTCACCCCTATTCCAAGCGCTATGGCGACCGATACTTCGATCGCGACGGACTCGCCGAGTCAAACTATGTCTTCCTGCGACACAACGACTTGCCTGCGCGCTGGGCGAACCGTCGCGCGTTCACCATTGGTGAACTGGGCTTCGGCACCGGCCTCAACGCCTGTCTGACACTAGAGCGCTGGCGGCAGACCGCTCGCCCTGATGCATGCCTCGATTACATCAGCGTGGAATCACATCCGCTGGGTGCCGACGACATGCGTCGCGCCTTGGCCCAGTGGCCCCAGCTGGGGCGTACAGCCGATGCCCTTGCCAGCGCCTGCCAGCAGTTGCAGCCAGGCTTCAACCTACGCGTGCTGGAGAGCGGTCGTGTTCGCCTGCTGGTGTTGTGTGGGGATGTTGACCGCATGCTCGAAGCCCTGGATGCCCAGGTGGACGCCTGGTACCTCGATGGCTTCGCACCCGCACGCAACCCGGACATGTGGTCCGAAACGGTGTGTCGATTACTCGCGGCACGCACGCGTTCTGGCGGCAGTTTTGCCACCTACACCGCCGCAGGTTGGGTACGACGCAATCTGCAGGCAGCGGGATACGACGTGTGCAAGGCGCCCGGGTTCGGGCGCAAGCGCGACATGCTGCATGGCCACCTGGCGAAAGCAGTGGACGCGCCCGCGCAGGGTGATGCCGCCGCTAAACCGTGGTTCCAGCGGCCGAAACCTGCTGCGACCGACCATGCCGTGGTCATCGGAGCCGGACTGGCCGGCAGTGCCACCGCTCGCGCCCTGGCCGAGCGAGGGCTGGATGTCACGGTTTACGACCGGCCAAAACCCGACGTGGCCCCGCCCTCACGACTGCCCGCGTTAATCGTTCGCCCGTATCCCGAGCGCGCGGCCAATCTGCGTGGTCGGTTTTATGACGCCGCTTTCGGCCATGCTGCCCACCGCCTGAAACAGGCCGCCGGCTGGCATCCAACCGGGGTCGGCGTCATCGCCCATCGCGGTCGCCTCAGCGGCCATGTCCTCGACGCGGCCGAGCTGACGCAAGCCGTCGGCACCCCGCTGCAGGCGCCAGGTCAGTGGTTGCCTAACGCCGGATGGCTGCATCCGACGCGGTGGACGGCCGCCTGGCTCGACCATCCTCGAATCCGCTGCCTGAATCAACCAGCGCCGGATCGCCTGGCCGGCGTGCCGACCGTACTGGCGACCGGCGCGGCCGTCACCGACTGGGATTCGATCGCACCTGTCTCCAGGGCCCGGGGACAGATGAGTGAGCTGGCGCCACCCGACGGCAAGCCCCTGCCGACAGCGGCGCTGGCTGGCGGCGGATTGTGTGTGCCGTCAACAGGTACGGCCTGGGTCGGCAGTAGTCATCAACGCGGTCAAACACAGGCCACGCCAGATGCAGATGAGGCGGCCTCCTATGTGACGAACTGGCTTGAACGGCTCGGGTGGCCGGGTTCGGTCGACGTCCTGACACATATGGCCGCCGTCCGGGCGGGGACGCCAGACCGGATGCCCCAGGTCGGTCCCCTGCCAGATGCCGCCTGGTGGCAATCGCAGTACGCAGACATCCGGCATGGGCGGCCCGGAGCACGCTTTCCTATCGGACGGGTGGTCGAGCAGCGCTGGCTACACCGGGGTCACGGAAGCCGAGGGGCAACGGCCGCACTGCTCTGCGGAGAGATCATCGCTGCCGCCATCACCGGTGCGCCGCTGCCTGTGGATCGCGAGACCTGGAACGCCTTGCATCCCGGCCGCAGCCTGATCCAGGCCTTACGCCGAGCCTGACCGACCACTAGCGCCACGCCTGCGCTCAAAGTCGCGCGATGGGGAACCCGCAGCCAAACATCGCCCTGAGCCCCCCGCTGCGCAACGCAGACCTATGTCTGGAGCGGCACGTGCGCACGGTCGAGGATGGCCTCGTACGCCAGGCCTGCAGGCAGCGTGCCGAAGACCCGGCCGCCACCAAAGCGGCCAGCCATGAACGCTTCGGCCACAAACCCCGGCGCTGATCGCACCAGCAGGCTGGCCTGCAGGCAAACAGCGAGTTCTTCAACCAGTGCACGCGCCCGGGTTTCGATCTGGTCGCGATCAGCCAGTGCCTGACCCAGGTGCTCCACCCGTTCAGCAAGCCCCGCATGTTCGGCTGCACCAATGCCCAACTCACGCGTAATCGCGGGCAGGCTGTCCGGTTCGCGGGACAGCGCTCGCAGTACGTCGAGACACTGGATGTTGCCAGAGCCTTCCCAGATCGAATTCAGCGGTGCCTGGCGGTACAGGCGCGGCAGGATCGATTCCTCGACGTAGCCCGCCCCCCCGAGGCATTCCTGCGCCTCGTTGACCATCATCGGCGTGCGCTTGCAGATCCAATACTTGCCCACGGCGGTGAGCACACGAGCCAGCGCCGCCTCCTCGGTATCACCCTGGGCCGCAGCATCCAGGGCGCTGGCCAGTCGCAGCGTCATCGCCAACGCCGCTTCCGACTCCAAAGCCAGATCGGCCAGCACGTTCTGCATCAGTGGCTGGTCCGACAGCAGCCGGCCGAATGCCTGCCGATGCTTGGCGTGATGTACGGCCTGGCTCAAGGCCTGGCGCATCAACGATGCAGAGCCGATCATGCAGTCGAGCCGGGTATGCATGACCATCTCCAGAATGGTGGGCACACCGCGACCCTCCTCGCCCACCATGACGGCCCAGGCCTCGAAGAACTCCACCTCGCTGGACGCGTTGGCGTGATCGCCCAGCTTGTCCTTCAGCCGCTGGATCCGAATCGCGTTCTGGGTGCCATCGGGTTGGAACCGCGGCACCAGAAAACAGGACAATCCGCGCTCGCTCTGTGCCAAGACCAGAAATGCATCGCACATCGGGGCCGAGAAAAACCACTTGTGGCCGACCAGTCTGTAGGCCTGACCCGGGCCGTACTGGCTGACAGGTGTCGCCCGTGTGGTGTTCGCACGGACATCAGAGCCACCCTGCTTTTCGGTCATCCCCATGCCAATGGTGGCCCCGTGTTTGTCAGCCAACGGCAGAAATCGTCCATCGTAGTCAGTGGACAGGATCTTCGGCAGCCACTGTTCGGCCACCTCCGGCTGGTTGCGCAGCGCGGGGACCGAGGCATAAGTCATGGTCAGCGGGCAGCAGGTCCCCGCCTCGGCCTGACCGTGTAGGTAGGTCAGCGCGGCACGCACCACCTGCGCGCCTTCGCCGGGCCGGGACCACGGCAATGAGGGCAAGCCATGACGGATCGCCGTGGCCATAATCTCGTGGTAGGCCGGATGAAATTCGACCTGATCAAGCCGATGTCCGAAGCGATCGTGGGACCGCAGCACCGGCTTGTTGGCATTGGCCAGAAAGCCCAGTTCCATCAGGCGGCCGCCCGCCAGTTCCCCATAGGCCATTGCCCGCTCGTGCCCCCAGCTGCCACCCAGTGCATCCATCCAGTGGCGTAGCACCTGGTCACCTGCATAAAGATTGGTCCCCAGAAAATCGGGGGGCTGGTTGCTCACCGTATGGGTCAAATCATGAACGTTCGGCATGGCATGTTTCTTGAGGAACTTTGAACGACAGTGGATCATGGTCGAAGGGGCAAGCTCAACAGCGGGCGACGGGGATGAACGAAACAAATTGGGCCGAGATCGAACGGGTATTCGATGCGGTCATGGATGTCGCGCCAAACCGCCGACAGGCCATGCTGGATAAGCTCTGCGAGGGGAATGACAGGCTGCGCACGGCGGTGCAGCGCTTGCTGGATGCCGACCGCGATGCCGGCGAGTTCCTGCAGCAACCCGCAGCCTCAGCCTCGACGGCTACCCCCGACGAAACCGCAGACTATGCCCTGGCCCGCGGAGACCATATTGGTGTCTGGGCCGTGGCCTGCCCGCTGGGGCGGGGCGGCATGGGAGAGGTCTATTTGGCGGACCGCTCCGACGGGCAATATCGACAGCAAGCGGCCGTTAAACGACTGCCAACACGTGATCCCGGACGGCTGCAACGATTCCAGCGCGAGCGCCAGATCCTGGCAGACCTGGATCATCCCAACATCGCGCGACTGCTGGACGGCGGTGTCGACGACCAGGGTCATCCCTATATGGCCATGGAGTATGTCGACGGCCTGCCACTCCTCGACTACTGCCAACAACACGGACTGGCACTGCACGCGCGGCTCGATCTGTTCCGGTGCATTTGCGACGCCGTCGCCTATGCCCACCGTCGTCTGGTCATCCACCGCGATATCAAACCGGCCAACATTCTTGTTCGCGCAGACGGCACGCCCAAACTGCTGGACTTCGGCATCGCCTCGCTGATCGATGATTCGGGCGTGAAGAATGGCCAGTTGACACAGGCGCTCTACACCCCGAACTACGCGGCCCCCGAGCAACTGGCCGGCGGTCAGATCACAACGGCCACTGACGTGCATGGGCTGGGGGCGGTGCTCTATGCCCTGCTTGCAGGACAGCCGCCGCAACAACTGGACGGGCTCCCGCTCCCCGCCGCCATCAACCGGGTGCTGACCACCGTGCCCCCTGTTGTCAGTTCATTGATCGATCGCTCCAGCCCCCTGCATGGCCACAATCTGACGGATGATCTCGATGCCATCTGCGCCATGGCGCTGCGCAAGGAGCCGGATGCCCGCTACCCCAGCGTACTCGCGCTTTGCGAGGATATAGACGCCATGCTCGCTCTGCGGCCGGTTGCGGCCCGTCGGGGTGCGCGTCGCTATGTTGCCCGGCGCTTCATCCGCCGCAACCGTGTGGCGGTGGCCGCGTCGGCACTGGTGTTGACGTTGATCATCGCGGCACTGGGCATGACCAGCTATTACGCACATCGCGCCGCGGTCCAGCGAGATGTCGCACTGCGCGACGCTGCCCGCGTTGCCAGCATGCGGGATGCCATGGCCCGGGTACTGGGCGCCGCCGGCAGTCAGAACGAAACCGGCGAACCGCTCACCGCCGTTGGCCTGTTGGACAATGCGCTGGCGCATCTTGATGCCGAGCTCGATGACGATCCGGCCAGCCACGCTGCCGGCCTGCGGATGATCGGCACCATCTTTTTCGCCATGGACGACTACGGCCGGGCCGAGCCGGTTCTGGAGCGCATCGCCAACAATCCGTCCCCGCAGATTCCCCCGGACATCCGCGCATTGGCCCAATTCGACCTGTCACAGATTCGCTTTGAAGCAGGCGATACCGCCGGCGCACGCGCACTCTTTCAGCAGGCGCATGACTACTGGCTGGCCAACGAATCACGCCATGAAGTTCAGCTCATCCACTCGGCTTCGATGCTGTCACGGTTGTATCGGCTGGATGACAACCCCGAGGCGGCCGTGGGCGTCATCAAGGATGCCCTGCGCCGCGCGGACCGCCACTGGGGCCGCAACCACGAAGAAACCGCCATTGTGCTGAGCAACCTGGTGGTGGCGCATTTCTACAACAACGACATGGACGCTGCCCAGCGAGTCAGCGCGCAAACCTGGGCCGTCTGGGAAGCCCTGGACAAGACCCAGACCGTCAACGCGCTCAACACCCTGAGCAACTGGGGAGCCATTGCCCGCAAGCGCGGTGATCTGGTGACGGCGGCCGAGCGCATGCAGCGCGCCATCGAACTCCGGCAGTCGCTTTATGGCCCATCCGCCGCTCTAGCCCGTCAGATGCTCAATCTATCGAAGCTCCAGACCGACAATGGCCAGCTGGATGCGGCACTGACCACCGTCGACCAGGCCCTGCCCATGGCCCATGAATACGGTGAACGGGGCGACAAGCTCACAACCGCACTGGGCTGCCAACGCGGCTACGTCCTGCTGCAAGACGGGCGCCACCAGGATGCGCTGGTTGAACTTGAATCGACCCTGGTCGACATGACACCCAGCACCCAGAACGACATCTACGGCACGGATTGTCGCGTGCTTCGCGGACATGCACTGGCGGTCAACGGGGACTTTGATCGCGCTGAAGATGTGCTGGACCGCAGCATCGAAATTCTGCTCGAGACCGGCGAGCCGGGTAAGCCGCACCTGTCTTTGGCGCTGAGCTATCGCGCGCGACTGGCGCTTTATCGCGGCGACGCCGATGCCGTGCAGCGATTCGAACAGGCTCTGGAGATCAAGCAGGCGCTGCACGGCCCTGAGCACTATCAGGTGCAACTGCTGCGCTGCGAACTGGGCCGTGCTCTGGTCGCTGCCGGCAATCGCGAGCAGGGACACCAGCTCATGGAGACCGCCACAGGCGCGCTCAAGTCGCAGTTCGGTGCCCAGCATGCGCTGTATCAGCGGGCTCAGGCCATCCGGTCAGAAGCGGCCATCTGACCGTCGGGGGCGGCCTGTCCCTTCGGCACCGGCAAACGGCGCTGCGACGACCGGCTGCAGCCGGTGCGGCTTCAGCTAGCCGCCGCAGCACTGGGCTTAGATGATGTTGAACAGCATGTAGAGCATCAGCAGGACCTGCGCGATAAACATCGTCGCCCGGGCCAGTACCAACGGAAAACTGGTACCCACGCTATGCACGGCAATTTGTACCAGACGCGCGTACAACACCCAGGGCGCCAGCGCATCGATCACGGCCCGCTGGTCCAGAGCCACCGCCAACAGAACCACAGCGGCAAACGGAACCAGATTCTCAATACAGTTCAGATGGGCGTGCTTGAGCCGAATGATCAGGCCCGGATCATCCTCCGGCCGACCACGTGTCCAGTGGTCCGCTGCTTTCTTGCCGCTAAGAACCAGCGGTACGCGATAGCCAGCGTAGATCAGTGGCAGCAGCAAGGTGATGGCGGTGAAGCCCGCCAGAGCCATTAGTCCAGTCATGTTCTCCTCCCTGTGAATATCGCCTGTCGAATCGACTCGAGCCAATGGCGATTTGTTGGAGAGGCAAGACTAACCGATCGTTCAAGCCGACCGCACCTACCCGAACGCAGTGGTCAGGATGAGGGCGAATGCTCCAGCGGCCGCAGACCCGCGACCAGCGCTGTGTCCGGCTGGTCACAGGCCGCCAACAACTCCGCGCTGCGCACCAGGTGACGGGGCTGCATGGGCGGGGCCCTCAGCGAATCCAGCTCTTCAACCAAACGACGGGGCAACGGCTGCGACTGCGCCTGCAAACGAACGCGCACCTGAACCAGTTCGAGGTAACGGTGGTAACGACGATCCCCTTCTGCGACGAGGTGACAGGCCACACGCAGCGTATCGACCATACTGAGCTGCGCCGGCACCCGCCCCCCGAACTGCGGTGCCACATAGCGCGTGGCCAGATCGTCGTGGCGTAACGCGGCCTGCACGTAACCCTCGGCGGCCTGAATTGCGGCGGCTCGATCACGGTCGGCCTGCGCCAGCTCACGATCACCCCATTGGGCGGCGAGATTCGTTGCCGCCAACAGCAGCGCGACAGTTGTTGCAAACAGGGTGCGACGGGAGCGAATCGAAGACATGCCGGAACCTCGCGGACAGGACCAAATCAATAACTGTATTTTTATACAGTATTTGTCCTGACTGCAAGGCCAGCACGCACCGGCACCCGACAGGTCAGGGAATTACGCCACGGCGATCGACACGCCGGGGTCGCGCTTGGCCACATACATGGCCTGATCTGCGGCCCGAACCAGTGAGTCCGCATCGGTTGCGTGATCCGGGCACATGGCAATACCGATGCTGGCACCGCACTGCAGCGACAAGCCATCGATGACCACGGGCGCCGTAATCGCTTCCAGCAGGCGCTCGGCGATTTGCCGCGCCTGCGAAACGGTGGAGCAACTGGCAAGCACAACGCCGAACTCGTCTCCCCCCAGACGAGCCACCGAATCAGCGCCCCGAAGCATGCGCGCCATGCGCCAACTCAGTGTCTTGAGCAGGCTGTCGCCGGCATCATGGCCATACTCATCGTTGATCGGCTTGAAGCCGTTGAGGTCTAGATACAACAAGCCGAAGGCTGGCTGATCATCCGCATGGACGCAGCGTTCCAGGTGCCGCTGGAAGATCCGGCGATTGGGCAGGCCGGTAAGCTCGTCATGCTCTGCGCTGCGACGCAAGGCTTCCTGCGCGCTGAGCTGATCCGTGATGTCGTTGAAGACCAGGACAAACCCCGATGTCTGCCGCTGCGCAGAATCGACGGCCGACAGGCTGAAGGCCACTGGGATGGGCGGCTTGCCCGGCAGCACGAACTCGGTTTGGGTACTGCGGTAAATACCCTCTTCCACCGCGATGCGGCGCATGTCGCTGGCCATGAAGTCCGTCCCGACGCGCTCACGCAGCGCCGCGTTGAACAGCGTGAATATCGGTTGGCCGAGCAGTGCGGCACCCTCCACCCCGAGCAATCGCGCCGCGGCAGGGTTGGTGAAGTCGATCACACCGTCGCGTGTCAGCCCGAAGATCCCCTCGGCGGCACCACGCAGCAGGCCACTGAGCTGTCCGTTGACCCGTCGCAACATATCCGTTGACTCGGCCAGCCGGCGCCGATGCAACCATAAATCGGTGAGCACACGCACCTTGGAAATCAACAGCTTGTCGTTGACCGGTTTGAACAGATAGTCAATCGCACCGGTGTCATAGCCGCGAAACTCGCGCGCCTCGCTGCGATCCCCCGCCGTAATGAAAATCACGGGGATGGGCACTTCGCCAGCATGCTCACGGATCAGCTCTGCGGTTTCGTAACCATCGAGATCGGGCATCTGCACATCCATCAGGATGGCTGCAAACTCGTGTCGCAGGACCAGCGACAAGGCCTCATGGCCTGATTCCGCCTCATGCAGCTCAAGGCCCAGTTTGCCGAGTATGGCCCGGTACGCGAGCAGGTTGGCTGGCGTATCGTCGACCAGCAACAGCTTCGGACGTGCCGGCACATCGGCCTGCCTTCTTCCCTCCATCGACAGACTCCCCTTAGTCGATTCCGCGATTGATGAGATCGGCGATAAACCGACCCAGTCGCCCCGCCGCCACTACGTGATCCGGACGGCAACAGGCCAGGGCCGCCTCCGGCATGGTGGCTGCAACCGCCGATTCCGGCGACTGAACCACCGTGGTGCCGCCCAGAGCCTGGATGCGGGCCAACCCACGGGCCCCGTCAGCGCTGGCGCCGGTCAGCAACACGCCCAGCAAGCCATGACCGAACACCATGGCGGCCGACTCGAACAACACGTCGATCGACGGTTGCGCGTGGTTCACCGGGCCGTCGGATGACAGGCTTAGCGACCGATCACGCTCGACCAGTACATGGTAACCGCCGGGTGCCAGGTACACCGTGTTCGGCGCCGGGCGCTGCTTGTCTTCCACTTCCAGCATGCGGCAGCCACAGCGCTCTGAGAAATGGTGGACAAAATCCGGCGTGCTGCCACGCGGGATATGCAGCGCCATCAGTAGCGGCGGGAACTCCACGGCCGCCCAACGCGGCAGCACGTCCAGCAACAAATCGAAGCTGCCGTGCGAGCCACCGATGACCACCGCGTCAAATGGCACGGTACAGTCGCGCGTCGCGATCCAGACATTCAAAGCGCTGCCCGGCCGACAAGTGCAGTAGGCTTTCCTTCGCGCCCAAGGCGAGAAAGCCGCGGCGAGCCAGGCTGCGGCGGAACAAATCAACCACACGATTCTGTAAATCGCGTTCGAAATAAATCAGCACATTACGGCACATGACCAACACCATTTCGCCGAATACCTCGTCCGATACGATGTTGTGCTGCGAGAACACCATGTTGTCGCGCAGCGAGGCATCAAAGCGAGCGGCGCCATATTGCTGGACCGTGTAGTCGGCCAGCCGTCCGGTTCCGCCAGCCGCCAGGTAATTGCGCTCGCCCCGTGCAATCGACTCGGCCGGGTAAATCCCATCCTTGGCGCGGGCCAATGCATCGGTATTGATGTCGGTGGCATAGATCTGTGCCCGGTCCAGCAAGCCGGCCTCCTTCAGCAGGATGGCCATCGAATACACCTCTTCACCCGATGCACAACCGGCGTGCCAGATCTTGAAGTAGGAATAGGTTCGCAGCACCGGAAAGACCTGCTCGCGTATCGCCGCAAAGCATTCGGGATCGCGAAAAGGTTCGGTGACATTGACGGCAATCCCGTTCACCGCCCGATCCACGAAGCCGGGCTCATGCAATAAGCGGGGAATTAGCTCGCTCACCCGCGCCAGCTCCAGCTGCTCAACAAGCCCCAGTAGCCGCCGCTCCAGTGAAGCGCGCGAATACTGGCGGAAATCGAGGCCGAAACGCTCGTACATCGCCTGGATGACCAGATCGACCTCGATTCGGAGAATCTCGGGGTCCGTCACGCGGCACGCCCCAACCACAGCCGAATCATCGACAGCAGGCGGTCCATATCAATGGGCTTGGCCAGATAGTCACTTGCGCCCGCCTCCAGGCATTTGCGGCGATCTTCCGGCATGGCCTTGGCCGTCAGCGCAATAATCGGCAAATCAGCCTGTGTGCTGTCAGCGCGTATACGGGCCATGGCTTCGTAGCCATCCATCACCGGCATCATGATGTCCATCAGGATCAGGTCCACGCTGCCCAGCTGGTCCAGCTTCTCCAAGGCCATCTGCCCGTTGTCGGCAATATGGACCTCGAACCCCTTCTTCTTGAGGGTTCCGGACAAGGCAAAGGTATTGCGCAGGTCGTCATCGACCACCAACAGACGCTTGCCCTCGAACACCCCGGGACCATCATGCAAACGCTCCAATACCTGGCGCTGCTGGGCGGGTAAGCGTTCATTCAGTGCATGGACAAATAGCGTGACCTCATCCAGCAATCGCTCGGGCGATTCCGCCCCCTTGACCACCACACTCTCGGCCATTGCGGTCAGTTCCCGGTGTTCGTCCCGGGTCAGGTCGCGGCCGGTGTAGATGATCACCGGCGGATGCTGGCGCGATTCGCTGGCCCGCAGACGTTTCAGAAATTCCAGGCCGTCGATATCGTCGAGCTTCAAGTCCAGCACGATGCAATCAAAGGTCTCGGAGGCCAGGCGACGCAGTGCCTGCTCCCCGCTGGATTCGGTCTCGATCCGAGTCTGATCGTTCTCCAGCAGACTGCGAATGGCGGACTGGGCTGCGGCATCATCCTCCAGGACCAGCACGCGTCGCTGACCCGTTTGTGCCGACTCAATCTGGTTGAGGACTTCGCCCAGCGCCTCACGGGTCACGGGCTTGGCCAGAAACCCGATGGCCCCCATCCGCAAGGCGTCGACCGAGCCATCCTGGGCAGAGACGATATGCACCGGAATATGGCGTGTCTCCAGACTTTCCTTGAGGACTGCCAAGACTTGCTGCCCGCTCATGTCGGGCAGACGCAGGTCCAGCACAATGCCTTGGGGGCGATACTCCCGCGCCAACGCCAGCCCACTACCACCATCCAGCGCCACCAGTGCCTGGCGGCCGCGGGCCCGAATCTGATCACGGACAATCGCCGCGAACGCGGGATCATCTTCAATGATGAGCACGGCCTGTCCGGGCCCGGTCAGCGCGTCGCGGTCATCCGGCACAACCGCCGCCGGCAGGTCCGCCGGCGAGGATTCCGCGGCGCCCTCGGATAGGGCCGGGTCTGTGGCCAGCGTGTCTGCATCCGCTGCTGCAGGCTCCAGCCACTGTGGCAGCACCGCCGAGAACACGCTCCCTTGGCCGGACTCGCTACTGGCGTGCATTGTTCCGCCCAGCAAGGCCGCCATCTCACGGCAGATGCTCAACCCTAGGCCCGTGCCCCCGTACTGGCGACTGGTCGAACCATCGGCCTGGACAAATGGCTTGAAGATCTCGTCCAGCTTGGCCGGTGCAATACCGATACCGGTGTCAATCACCGAGAACGCCAGCAACTGCTCGGTTGCCCACGGCTCGCCCGCTGGGCCGACCGGCCGCGGCAAAGCGGCATCTGGTCGTGAGACACGCAGTGTCACGCCGCCTTCAGCCGTGAACTTGATGGCATTCGACACGAGATTACGCACGATTTGCTGCAGCCGCTGGGCATCCGTGCAGATTTGCTCAGGCAGGTCCTCGGCACATTCGATGTGGAATGCAATGCCCTTGGCCTGGGCCATCGGTTCAAACTGGCGCCGCAGCGTGTTCAGCACGGCTTTGAGCATAAACGGCTCGGCATGAACGGCCAGCTGCCCGGCCTCGACCTTGGACAGATCCAGAATTTCGTTGATCAGGTTCAGCAGGTCGCGGCCGCTTTCGTAGACCACCCGGGCCGACTCCGATTGCTCGGCGGTGAGGTTGCCCTCCTCGTTGTCGGCCAGTTGCCGGGACAGAATCAGCATGCTGTTCAGCGGGGTGCGCAGCTCATGCGACATATTGGCCAGGAACTCAGACTTGTACTGCGTGGCCTGCTGCAGCTGCCGGGCCGACGCCTCGAGCTTGGTGCGTTCCCTGGATAGCACCTCGCTTTTCTCTTCCAGCTCCTCGTTGGTCGTCCGCAGCTCTTCACGCTGCTGCTTGAGCTCTTCCTCCGACTGGCGCAGCGCCTGCGTTTGTTCCTCCAGTTCTTCATTGGAGACCCGCAGCTCCTCCTGCTGCTCCTCCAGCCGCGTGGCCATGGATCGGGTCTCTTCCAGCAGCTGATCGGTGCGCTGCTTGGCTTCCAGGGCATCCAGCGCCAAGGCAACCGATTCCGAAACGCTATCCAACAGCTCCAGGGTCTGCTCCGGTGCCCGGCGGTGCCAGGCCAGTTCCAGCAGCCCCACCACGCGGCCCTGGCCACGCAAGGGCACCAGTGCCACCGTGCTGGCCAAGGTCTGGCCCAGACCCGATGCAACAGGCAGATAGTCAGCCGGCAGGTCTGCGAGCAAGAACGCCCCCTGGGCCTTGAGCGCCCGACCCAGCTGGCCATGGTCGGCATCGAACCGGCTAGGCCAGTCGATGCCATCGGGTAGTCCAATGTGAGCCTGCAGCACAACACCCTGCTCATCCTGCTGATAAAGCGCACCGATGTCCGCCTCCAGTCTGTGCAGCAGGCTTTGGACCACCGCCTCCGCCAGATCGCCAACCGACCGGGGGCGACGCATGGCGCGCAGGACTGCCAGCTGGCCTTCAGCACGCCAAGCCGCAGCCGCCGTGGTGCTGCGGTAATCTGCAAGCGCGGCGGCCATGGCATTGACCGCCTGCGACAGCGTGTCCCGCTCACTGCGCGGCAGCAGCGACGTGTCGTAGTCACCGGCAGCAATGCGCTGGGCGTGATCCTCGATCGCCCGGCTGGCCTGGCCCAGCGACACCAGCGACTGTGCCATCACATCCTGCGGCCCCAGCGGCTCCGGCAATTGGGACGTATCACCATCGGCCAGTCGCTGTAGCGCCGCCGCCAGGCTGGCCACACGCTGGTTGTATTGCCGCACCAGGGCTTCGAGCACACCAATTTCATCGGTGGCTGCATTCCCCGCTCGATGCTGCAGTTCGACCGAACCGGTCTCGGTCACATGTCGCAGATCATCCAGAAAGCCGGCCAACCCACTGCTCAGGCGCCGGTAAAACGAGAACGCCAGCAGACTGACCAGCACAACGACCAGCCCGCCCAGGGCCAGGGTCCAGATCGCGCGACGATCGGCCGCGTGGTAGATCGCATCAGCCTGCAGCCGCAGGGTTTGGTGCAACGCCTGCGCCGCCTCGTCCAGCTCGCGGTCCAGTACCTGCTGTGCCTCGGCCTGACGAATACGGTTCATCGGGCTCTGCCACCGGGTCAGCGACTCGATGGCCTGTAGCGCCGCCGTATCCGAGACCTTGACCTGCGCATCAATCGTCGCCGCTGTGTCGCCCCGTGCCAGAGCCGCCGTCACGAACGGGATGCGTTCGACATACGCGGTCAGTGTCGTTTGAAGGTCGGTGATGATCTGCTCATCAATACCAGCCGCTTCGGCTTCATAGGCGATGCGATCCAGCACGGCCTGCGCTGCATCCGCTTTGGCGTTTAACTGCTCAAGGTAGCTGACATCCCCGCGCAGAACGTAGTTCTTGAAGGCATGGATGAATCCCCCGTAGCCCATGGACCGCAGCAGCCGTTCCGTAAGCGCCGCCACTTGCTGCTGGTCCAGTGCATCCTCCACCGCGTCGAACCAACCCTGGGCGCGGAGCTGGCCGACCAGTCCGTCCAGTTGCCTGGCCGCGGAGACATTGGCCATGAGCTCGTTGTAGAGCTCGGCACGCTGCTCCAGTCCGGCAAACGCAACGCTCATCGCGATGGCCGTCTCCGGCTCAACCTGCCCATGCTCATCCGCGTAGGCCATCAGGGTTGCGAGCAGGCCCGCGTCATCGTGCATCCGGTGCAGCACGGCTGCTGCGCGGAATTCTGCTGCAGCCTGGGCACCCCCGGTTTGGATGGCCACCCGGTCCATCCACTGGGCTGCGCCCTGGGTTGCGGGAGCAAACTTTCTGATTAGGCGCTCGAGAGCCGTCCCTGCATCAACGCCGGCCCGCTGAGCCAGACGACTGGTTGAGACATCGATGTAGCGTCGTAGCGGTGCATCCAACTGACCGAGATCGCCCTGTTCCTGTCGCCAGTTCTTCAAGGCATCCAGCGCCGAGTTTGTCTGCTCCCGCCAGCGGGCTTCAGGCGCACCATTGCGCCCCAGCGCGAGAATGGCTGCGTTGCGCTGTTGTGCCGCCGCTCGCCCCACTGCGCGCACGAGCTCAACCCCTGCCAATGACCGCTGCACCTCACTGGCGCGTTGATGCGCGTCCAGCACTGGCCGTAGACCAACAACAACCGCGGCCACACTCATCAGCACCGGCAGGGCTGCCAGCACCAGCATCTTCGATCGCAGCGTCATGCGCGCGTCATCCTTGGCTCCTGTCATCCCTGCTTTGACCTGTCACGACGTATCCCCTGGATAGCGGGTGCGCCTGCTGTTCGTGTGTATCACAGGTCGCGAGCTGACGCCTGCGCGTGTCGCAACAACAGGTAGGCCGCCAGCCCGGTGGCGACGCCTGGCACCACCCCAAGCAACAGGCACACCCAACCGTGGCGAACGCCGCGATGCGCCGCCTCGTACCCCACCCAAACCGCGAGGATGAGCCAGCAGGCAATGGCGTCGCTGGCGTAGCCGGCGGCATAGGGATTGACGAAGCCGGCCATGGCGGCCCCCGGAACATCCGGGTTGGTCAGTAGCGGCGGAACCACGAGAATCACAAACAGCAGGGCGAACCCCAGGCCGATGACGGCCACCAACGCGCGAAACACGGTCTCGGACATTCTCGGAACTCGTATACTGAATTGGATCGAAACTCTACGCCGATACGCCGCAGCCGGTCTGGCAACACATCTGACAGGAATCCTGACATGTCCGATCCGACCCGCAATCGCGTTCAGCGCCGTATCCTACTGGCCGGCATTGTCGGTATGCCGGGCGCTGTCCTGATCGCCCTGGGTTTGCAAGCGCTGTTCTCTGACCAGCCCCTGCACCCCGTGCTGGCCAATCCCGATGTGCTGTGGAGCGTCATCGGTGTCGGCGCCGGCTTTCTGGTGTGGGAAGCCCTAATCCTGGTACCGGCGCTACGCGAGCAGGCCCGCACACGGGCCAGAAACAGGGGCTAGCTCTCTGCCACGCGGCGTAACGTGAGGCCCTGCGCCTCGATGCTCGCCTGAAATCCCAGGCCCTCCAACCAGGCCGCGGTGGCATCGGTTCCCGCCCAGGGCGAGAATCGCAGCGCGGCTGCGGGCGTCGTTTCCACGACCGCGACATGCTCAACGCCGTCGACCAAGTGCAGTAGCTGCTGGCAGGCCCAGTACCAGCGCCCGCGTTCCTCGAGTGACCACGCCTGGGTATCCAGTTCGCCGTCGGTGGTGATGCTGCGCCCCAACTGCGACTCCGCATACAGGCGGATCGACGCCAGCAGCCCGACCTGATCCAACAGGCTGGGGCGAAGCTGGACGGTGGCATCGCGGACCTGGTCTGCCGCTTCGTCCAGGGCGCTGAGGGCCATTTGCTGAGGCGGCGATGCATCCAGTCGTTTCAGAGACAACACGGCCAGCGTCAGTGACTGGGCAATGTCATCGTGCAGCTGCGACGCCAATTGCCGCCGGTCGGCCAGCAATTGCCGAAGCACCTCGTCCAGCGAATCAGACATCCGCGCACACCTTGAAAATATGCGCGCCATGATGCCACGCCCCCAAACGACAAACGGCGCGGAGATCCGCGCCGTGTCTGCTTGAGGTAGGTTGCGCCTGGCTAGAACAGCTCGATGCTGCCCTCGTCCATGGACTCCTGCGTCACCGGATGGTGTGGTGGCTTCTTCCACTCCTGCCGGGCGGGCTGGATGCGCTGGTTGAACTGCTGCAGCTCGCGAACGCGATCCGCCGACGCGCCCTCAGCCGACTTGGGCAGCAACCCCGTCAGCACCAGCGCCTCGCGGCTGATGTGCTCCAGCCGGTCCAGGTGATCGCCAACCGAACCCAGCGCCTGGGTGGCAATGTCCTCGAACTGCAGAGAGCGCACGGCCTTCTGCACGGCAATTTCGATCTGCTCCCGGCAATCCGACACCCGGTTGATGCCATTGGAGAGTTTGTTGTCGATGGACTCCACCTGTGTGACCAGATCATCGGCCTGCACCTTGGCCTGGGCGCTGGCTTCCAGGTCACGCGAGGCCATGTTCTGGACGGTCTGGCGAACCTTGGTCATGGAGTCACGCGCATCGTGTGCCAGACCGCGAATCTGCTCGTTGAAGGTCGTGGAGCGCTCCGACAGGCTGCGGACCTCTTCGGCCACCACGGCAAACCCGCGTCCGGCGTCACCAGCGCGTGCCGCTTCGATAGCCGCGTTCAGCGCCAGCAGGTTGGTCTGATCGGCGATGGACTTGACGTCTTCCAGCAACTCGAAGATCGCATCCAGCTGCTTGCTCATCTGGTCAATCTGACCCAACGTGGAGGAACTGCGCTGGCTTTCTTCCTGCAACAAGGTCACCAACTGCTCGACCAGGGTGCCGGCCCGCACCGCGAACTCGCGGACATTGACCCCGGAGTCATCGGAGGTTTGAGCAACCAGGCCGCTGACCGCATCCTGCTGGCTCCGAGATGTCTGGCTGATTGCACTGAAGCTGCTGCCCAGTTCGGAGACGGCTTCGCGCACCAGGCCGTTGACACGCTCGACCTCGGAGCGCACTTCCAGCATTTCGTTCTTGGCCGATACGCCCAGCTCGTCGAGCAAGGCCTTGTTCTGCTGCAGCGTCTGCTCGTGATCCTCAGCTGAGTGCACGCGTTGCCAGATGGTCCAGCCGACCCATCCCAGCACGAGCAACAAGCCGGCGGTCGTCCCCCAGAGCAGCATGGCCGGGGCGCCCGACAGGGCGGTGACGACATGAGCAACCGTGAGGCCGGCCAGTGCGAGCAGAATCTTGATATCAGGGGTGGGCATTCGAGGTCTCCGGTACTCCGTGAACTGTTGGTATAACGGCCGCTTGGCGCAGGTCTTTAACGATTTATCCGCAGATTATGTTGCGGCTTGCAGCACGGCTTCGTACGTCGCCCGGCATCAGGCAATGGCGTCCTGTCGCGTGGCGTTCAGCGCGGCCTGCGCCATGTCATCCAGGGGTACGAGCTTGTCCACAGCACCCAGCCGGTAGGCGGCACCGGGCATGCCCCAGACCACGCAGCTGGCCTCATCCTGTGCAAGCGTTCGGGCACCGGCCTGTTGCAGCTCCTGCATGGCCTGGGCCCCGTCAGAGCCCATGCCCGTGAGCATCACGCCCACCGCGTTGCGTCCGCAGGCATGTGCCACGGAGCGGAAAAGCACATCGACGCTGGGTCGATGCCCGCTAACCGGTGCTTCATCATCCAGCCTGCAGACCAGACGGGCGCCGCTGCGCGCCACCCGCAGATGCCGGTCGCCCGGCGCGAGATAAGCGTGACCCGGTGTGATCGGCTGACCATCGCGCGCCTCACACACCCGCATGGGCGACGCCCCATCCAGGCGAGCTGCGAGCGAGCCACTAAATGCCGCAGGGATGTGTTGGGTCATCACGACAGCCGGCGCATCCGGCGGCATGCGTTCCAGGAACACACGCAGTGCTTCGGTACCCCCGGTAGAGGATCCGACACAGATCAGCTGGTCCGTCGTTCGGTAGGCCCGCGCAACGACGACCTCGGACGCTTTGGCCGCCACGCTGCGCTGCCGCGGCCTGGATCCAGCGGCTTGCCTCAACTTGTCGCGCAGTTGATCCGTGTACTCTCGGAGACCGCTGGCCACCCCGACCGCTGGCTTGGTGACGAAATCGATCGCACCGAGTTCCAAGGCTCGCAGGGTAATGTCGGCCCCTCGTTCAGTCAGGGACGAAACCATCACCACCGGCATCGGGCGCAGACGCATCAAATTGTCCAGGAAGGTCAGCCCATCCATACGGGGCATTTCCACGTCCAGGGTCAACACATCGGGATTCAGTGCCTTGATCTTCTCCCGAGCGTCATAGGGGTCCCGTGCGACCCCCACCACCTCCAGATCTGGTGCCCGGCTGATCATCTCTGTCAGCACCTCGCGCACAAGCGCCGAGTCGTCGACAACAAGCACGCGCGTGCTCACGAGAACAGCTCCACGGAACCGGATTCCTCAGATTTCTGGGCGAGGCGCTGGAACAGCTGGCTTTCGTCCTTGACGATTCGACTGGCCTCAACCACCGGAAGTCGCTTGACGAAGACCTGCCCTGTTTGTCCAAAAAAATGAACCCGGCGCGGCCACGGCCCGCCAAGGTCTGACGCCACCAGCGGGATGCCCTCAGTCTGGAGATACTGCTCAACGAACTGAATATTGCTCGCACCCACATCGGATTGCGTCATCGAGCGCACCACCGCCGCCCCGCCGAATAGTTTGGCGCGAAGCCGATGGCGTACGGCCCCCACACCAACTAGCCGATTGATCAGCAGCTCCATCGCATGGATGCCGTACCGTCCCGAACCGGACCGAGAGGCCATGTCGCCTGGGAGCATGAAATGGTTCATTCCGCCCACTTTGGACTCCGGATCGAAGAGGCAAGCAGCCACGCACGAACCCAGAATGGTGACCAGCATGGTGGGGTCATCAACTCCGGCAAACTCGCCCGGCATGAGCTTGATAGCCTCGGCATCGAACTTCCGATCGAAATACCGCGTTAGTTGGCCCGAGTTAGGGGCCTGCCACCGATCAAGCATCTCCGGCTTGAGTTCAAGTGCGGGCAATCCCATCAGGCTGCGACTCCAACAGCTTGCGACCGGTAAACCGTATGTCCCTGTGCGACGAAGCCCGGCACGTCTCTGACCTGACTCTCGGAATGGCCGACGAAGAGCCAACCATTGACATTCATCACCCGATGAAATTGTTTCAACAAGGAAGCTTGTGTCGGTTTGTCAAAATAAATCATGACATTTCTGCAAAAAATGATGTCGACCCCATTAAAACGAGACCAGTGATCGCCCAGCAGGTTGAATGTCTCGAAGTCGACCAGTCGCTGTAGCTCCGGTTTTATTCGGGCCTTGCCGGCCATCGCACCCACACCCCGCTGAAAAAAACGTTTGCGGCGGGCAGCGTCAATACCCTCAATTCTGTCCAGACCATAGATGCCCGAACGGCATTGACGCAGGACCTCTGTATTGATGTCCGTGGCCACGATCTCGACCGGAGGAGACCAGCTGTTGTAGTGCTCCACGACCGTCATGGCGATGGAGTAGGGCTCCTCTCCTGTCGACGCAGCGCTACACCAGATCCGAACTTTGCGAGACCCGAATTCGCCCAACACTCGATCGAGCACGTCAAAGTGATGGGCCTCGCGATAAAACGCCGTCAGATTCGTTGTCAGCGCATTGACAAAGGCCTGACGCTCACCCTGCTCGTCTGCCACAACAATCTGCAAATAGTCATCAAAGCTGTCGAGCTTGAGGGCCCTGAGACGACGGACTAGGCGGCTGTACACCATGTCCTGCTTGGACGCCGCCAGGGAGATTCCAGCGTATTCGCCGATCAACTGACGAACACGCTGGAAATGAGCGCGGGTGAGATCAAAGTCCCGGTCCCCGCCACTCACTGTCGCGATCCCCCCTGATGCTCATCCAAGCCCACCAGTCCTGCGCCGAAATGAGCCAAGGGGACACCCCACCACCGCCAGCCATGCTGAGCGATCACGTACAGGCCGCGGCTGATCATGCTTCTTTGCGTAACCAGCATGGTCGCCATAGAACTACGCATTGCCCCACTCCTCGAAGTCGCCGCTAGAACTCAGCCCACTGCTCATCACCTGCAACAGCCGCAGGCGGTGCTTTCGGTGCGACTGCCACCTTCGCAGGCGCAGGCTTTTGTGAGTGGTTAGCAGCCGGCTTCTCAGGTCGACTGACCTGCGAGATGGGCGCTTTTGGGCCTCGGACCAACGGCTCTGCCACAGCATCCTCCGCGTCGAAACGGAATCGGCGAATGGCGGTCAGCAGCCCGTCAGCCTGGTCGGTCAGAGACTTCGCCGCTGCTGCAGACTCCTCCACAAGCGCCGCATTCTGTTGCGTGCCCTGATCCATATGCGTGATGGCGTCGTTGACCTGCTCGATACCCGACCGCTGCTCACGCGATGCGGCGGTAATCTCGCCCATGATGTCGGTCACGCGTTTCACGGCACTAACGATCTCGGCCATTGTCTCGCCGGCCTGATCCACCATCTCGCTGCCCTTGCTGATGTTGTCCACCGAGCTGGAGATCAGCTTCTTGATCTCCTTGGCGGCTGCCGACGACCGCTGCGCCAGAGACCGCACCTCGCCCGCCACAACCGCGAAGCCGCGACCCTGCTCACCGGCGCGGGCCGCTTCCACAGCCGCGTTTAGCGCCAGGATGTTGGTCTGGAACGCGATGCCTTCAATCACACTGATAATTTCGCTGATTTCGCGAGAGCTGTTGGTAATCTCGCCCATGCGGACGACCACCTGCTTCACGACCTCGCCGCCACGATTGGCGGTCTCGCTGGCACCGACAGCCAACTGGTTGGCCTGCTCGGCATTCTCCGAATTCTGGCGCACGGCCGACGTCAGCTCTTCCATCGACGAGGCCGTTTCCTCGAGGCTGGCTGCCGTCTGCTCCGTGCGGGCCGACAAATCATCCGCCCCGGAGGCGATGTCGCGGGAGGCCCCATTGATCTCGACCGACGAGTTCCGAATCTGCCCGAGCAAATCGGTGAGCCGATCCACTGTGGTGTTCACCGAATTGCTGAGCTCGGCCCAAGAGCCCCGATAATCCTCGTCGATACGCTGCGTGAAGTCGCCATCTGCCATGGCCACCAGCGTGCGGTTGATGGACTCGAAGCCTGATTCGAACCCGCCCATCAACTGATTGATCCCTGCCGAAATGCGATGGAAGAATCCCGATTTGTTGTCAAGCTGAATGCGCTTGGCGAAATCACCGTTGTTGGCGGCTTCGATGGCTTCACCGATTTCCTGTTCGACGGCCACTTCGGCCTTGCGATCCTGCCATTCGACCACGGTGCCGCGACGCTCACCCTTGTCATCAAGAATGGGGTTGACGGTTAGCGCCAGGGTTCGCCCGCCGACCTTGATCTGTGCACGGTGGGTGTCACGCAGCTGCGAGATCATGCGCTCCTGGTGCGCAGGATTCTTGTGGAAATCGTCGATGCAGGTCCCCATGACCTTACGCACATCAAACTGGGGCAAATCCTCACGCAGGTCTGCCTCGGCCACGGTAAACATGTTGAACAGCGAACGGTTGATGTAGGTGATACGCCGGTCGTTGTCCGCGATCATCACATTGGCCGAGACGTTGTCCAGGGCATTGCGAATGCGCAGGTTCTCGTCCGCGATCTCACGCTCTCGCGCTTCCCGGGCCTCGATTTCGGCTTGCAGCGCCAGTTCCTGCGTGCGGTCCTGCCACTCCACAACCGTGCCCAGACGCTCGCCGTCATCGCTGATCACCGGACTGGCGATCAAACCAAAAGTGCGTCCGCCCAGCTTGATATCGGTCTTAAAGGCCGTTTCCAACCGTTCCAGCATGCGGCGCTGGTGGTCCGGATTCTTGTGGAAGGCGTCGATGGACTGCCCATCGAGGTTTTCCACCCGGAACTCGGGAAGTTCGTTCTGTATATCCGCTTCCGCGGTCACCAACATCTTGCGAACCGCTTCATTCATGTAAATGATGCGGCGATCGTTGTCAGCGATCATCACATTGGTGGTCACATTGTCCAACGCATTCCGGATGCGCAGGTTATCGGCCGCCGCCACCTGCTCACGCTCTGCATTGCGATGGATGTGATCGAGCATCTTGTTGATGCAGGTGCAGAGTTCACCCACCAGGCCACTGGCCGCATCGACTTCGATGCGCTGCGACAAATCCTCTGATGCCGTAATGGCCATGGTCTGCTTGGCCACCTGCTCCATGGCCAGATTCGCCTGCATCTTCTCGGTGATGTCAGTGGCGTACTTGACCACCTTCATCGGCCGTCCCTCGGCATCTAGGATCGGGTTGTAGGACGCCTCGATCCAGATCCGCCGCCCGCCTTTACCGATACGCGCGTACTGACCCGCGTCGTACTCGCCACGGTTCAGTTTGGCCCAGAATTCTCGGTACTCGTATGAGGCGGCATAGTCTTTGTCCACGAACACGCTGTGGTGACGCCCCTGGATCTCGTCCAGCGTGTACCCCACCGTCTCCAGAAAGTTGCTGTTGGCGGAGAGAATGTTGCCGTCCATATCGAACTCGATCACAGCCTGGGACTTCTGGATGGCTGCCAGCTGTCCAGCGTTTTCGGCTGCCCGATTACGCGCCTCGGTCACATCTGTGGCGTATTTGACGACCTTGAAGGGTCGACCCGCGGCATCGAAGATCGGGTTGTAGCTCGCCTCAATCCAGATTTCGCTGCCATCCTTGGCGACCCGTTTGTAGGTCCCCTTGTCGAACTCGCCGAGTGCCAGCTGCTTCCAGAACAGACGATAGGCGTCGGACGCGCGATCCTCGGGCGTGACAAACATGCTGTGGTGCTTGCCGATGACCTCGTCCCGCGTGTACCCGGTCGCGGCGAGAAAATTGTCGTTCGCGCTAATAATCGTGCCATCCAGTTCGAACTGGATGACTGCCTGTGATTTTCCGATGGCCGCGATCTGGCCCTCGTGATCGCTGGCGACGCGCATGCGTTCGGTCACATCGGTGGCGTATTTCACCACCATGAACGGTTGGCCGGCCTCGTCGAAGATCGGGTTATAGGTCGCTTCGATCCAAACCGGATCGCCGTTCTTCTTGACCCGCTTGTACGTGGCCCGGTCGAACTCGCCCCGGGCGAGTTTTGCCCAGAAATCGCGGTATGAGGCCTTCTCGCGCTCCGCGGGTTCGACAAAGATGCTGTGGTGCTGGCCGATGATCTCGCTGGACTCATAGCCCACCGTGTCGCAGAAATTGCGATTCGCCTTGAGGATGTTCCCCTCCAGGTCGAAATGAATCACGGCCATGGACTTATCCAGAGCCGCGACCTGGCCCTGCGTAATCGCACGTTGCCGCTGCGCATCGCGTGAACCGCCAAACAAACCCAAAATGCTGTTGTTACCCATTGTTTTGCCCTTTTATTTAGTTGCTGACGGCAGCTGCTGGCGCTGCCGTTGACAGCGCCATGTCTTCGCTGGCCATGAATCGTTCGATATCGATCAGAATGACCAGTCGCTCGCCGGCCGACCCCAGCCCTCGGATCGAGTTGGCATTGAGATGCCCGCCAAACTCTGGCGGCGGCAGCATCTGCGACTCGCGCAGGTTCAAGACATCGGACACGCTGTCGACCACGATGCCGACCTTGCGTGATTCCAAGTGCAGAATGATCATCACCGTGAACTCGTCGTAGCGAGGCTCGCCGAGACGGAAGCGCAAGCGCAGATCCACGACCGGCATGATCGTGCCCCGCAGATTGATCACGCCTTTGACGTATTCAGGCGCATCAGGAATCTTGGTCACCGTGTCGTAACCTCGGATTTCCTGAACTTTCAGAATATCCACACCGTATTCCTCGTCACCCAGCCTGAATGTCAGGAACTCCTGGGTCGGCTCGTTGCTCTCCTGCTCTGATAAATGAGGTTGCGCCCGGGCATCCTCATCCATCACCGTCTGGTCGCTCATTGGGGGAGTCCTTGCCGGATTTTCACCGGTCGTTGTTGAGTACCAACCACCCGGCTAAGCCGCGCGGACCTGATCGAACGTGTTTGCAAGCTCGGCGGCGTCGAGAATGAGTGAGACCCGGCCATCTCCAAGAATGGTCGCGCCGGACACGCCGAAAACGCTGCCGTAGTGTTCTTCCAGATTCTTGATGACCACTTGCTGATGTCCCAGCAGCTGGTCGACTTGCAGGGCCACCTGCCGGCCCTCGCTCTCGACGATGACCAGCACGCTGTCCGTCAGCGATGGCTGCGCGTCTTGCACGCCAAAAGCCTGAGACAGGCGAAGAATGGGGATATACGCATCACGCACACGGACCATCTCCGCCTGGCCGGTGATGCGTTTGATATCGGATTCGGCGGGTTGCAGCGATTCGCAGACGACGTTCAAGGGCACGACGTAGGTTTCGTCGCCAACGCCCACCAACATGCCGTCGAGAATGGCCAGCGTCAGCGGCAGACGAATCTCGACCCGCGTGCCACGGCCTGTCTGCGACGACAGGGTCACCTGCCCGCCGAGGCTCACAATGTTGCGCTTGACCACGTCCATGCCGACACCGCGGCCGGACAGGTCTGTCACCGTTTCGGCCGTTGAAAAGCCGGGGGCAAACAGCAGCTGCCACACCTCGGAATCGGGCATGTCATCGCTGACAGCGAGTCCGGAGTCCCGGGCCTTGTCGAGTATGCGCTGGCGATTCAGGCCGGCACCGTCATCGATGACCTCGATGACGATGAATCCACCTTCGTGGGCAGCCTTGAGCGTGATGTGGCCCTTGGCCGGCTTGCCCGCGGCCTGGCGCTGCTCGGGTGATTCAATGCCGTGATCGATGCTGTTGCGGACGATATGTGTCAGCGGATCAACAATCTTCTCGGTGACGCTGCGGTCCAGCTCGGTCCCCTCGCCTTCCATGTGCAGTTCGACCTGCTTGCCCAGCTGGCCGGCCACATCACGCACCACACGCGGAAACCGCTTGAACACCGATTCGATCACAACCATGCGAGTCGATAGCACGGCGTCCTGTAGATCACGCGTGTTCCGGGCCAGCGTATCCAGCCCGGCGATCAGCCGTTCGTGGTGGACGGGATCGAGCTCGTGACCGGCCTGTTTGAGCATGGACTGGGTAATGACCAGTTCGCCCACCAGATTGATCAGCGCATCAATCTTGTCGACACCCACGCGCAGGCTGCTACTGGCCGCGGCTGACTGCGCGGGCGTTCGTGGCTTGTCGGCTTTGACGCTGTCCGTCTCGGCAAGCTTGGGCAAGGTGCCGAGTTCTGGGTCATCCACCAGATGCTGGGGCTTGAGGCTGAGGTCACACTCGTCCTCAATCCACGCAAAGGCTTCGCGCACGGCCTCTTCTGTGACCGGCGCCTGCAAATCCAGCGTCCAGTGCAGATGGCAGAGCGTGGCATCCAGGTGCTCGACATCCGGCAGGTTGCTGCTGTCGGGTGTCGCCGTGAAAGGGCCCATGGCAGCCAGTTCGCGGAACACATGCAGGGGATCATTGCCGGTGGTGAACAGCTCGGGATGCGGGCGGAAATCAATTTGCCAACCCGCGACGGCAAGCGCCGGATCGATCTTCGCCGACGGGTCTGCGTCATCTGGTGCCTGTTCCAGAATCGCCAGCAGCTCCCGCTGCACATCGTTATGCCGCGAGACGTCGATTGGCGTACCCGCCTGGGCGTCGTCGAACATGGCCCGCAGACTGTCGACCGAGCGCAGCAGCAAGTCGACCAACGCCGTGTCTGCCTTGCGACTGCCGCTGCGCAGGTCATCCAGCAGCGTCTCCACCACATGGGTGAACTGGCTGATGGGCTCGAACCCGAAGGTCCCGGCACCACCCTTGATCGAATGCGCCGCCCTGAAGATGGCGTTGATGGCCTCCGCGTCCAGCGCGGAGGGGTCCATCTCCAGCAACCCTGATTCCATGACATCCAGCCCTTCCAGACTCTCCTCAAAGAAGGTTTGCTGGAACTGCTGCATGTCGATGCTCATGGGCGCTACGCCTTGTCAGTTGGGGTGATCGATCAGTTCAAAACGCGTTGGACAACCGAGATCAGCTGGTCGGGATTGAAAGGCTTGACCAGCCAGCCGGTGGCACCGGCCTGCTTGCCTTCGGCCTTCTTGTCGGCCCCGGCTTCGGTGGTCAGGATCAGCAACGGCGTGAACTTGTAGCTGTCCAGCCCACGGAGCTGACGCACCAGCGTGATGCCGTCCATATTCGGCATGTTCACGTCGGCCAGCACCAGCGAGTAGGCATTGGACTTCGCCTTATCCAGCGCGACCTGGCCATCCTCGGCTTCTTCCACGTCAAACCCGGCATCGCGCAGGGTGTAGGCCACCATCTGGCGCATGGAGGGCGAGTCATCAACGGCAAGAATCTTTTTCATCAGTGGGTCTCCGAGTCGGTCTGGAGGGAGTCAAGGGCGAGCAGTGATTCAAGACCCAGCAGACGGGCACCATCCCGCAGCGCCGCTGAGGCGGCAGACCAGCTCGTCTGCCGGCCACAACTGGCGCGCTCGCTGACAAAGCTGGCGAGCAGTTGCAGCCCGGGCGTGTCAACGCGAACAACATGCTCGCCGTCCAGGGTCACGGGCTCCTCGCTGGTACGGGCATCCATCAGCCGTGCATGCAGCGTCGAAATTTCGCGAATGGACAGTTCACCGTCCAGGTTCAGCTTCAGTGCGGTATGGGACATGACATTCTCCCGCGGGGTCTTGTCTGACTTATCGGCAGACTCGAAGGGTTCTGTAGCGCGAATGCGCATTAATGTGCCTGCACCGTGTTCGGCTCCAACCGCGCGATAAGGCGGGCTTCAGCCGGGGTGAGGCCGTATTCCTTAACCAGCAGGTCGGTGGCGATGCCATCGCGTGCCAGGCTGCGGGCGTGCTCCAGGCCCCAGCGCCGCTCCAGGGCGCGCTGGGCGTCGGCCACGCGGTCGATTTGGGCAAGCGCATCGCGCAGGTCATCACGCCCGGCTGCCTGCGCGGCCATGTGATTGCACTCCACCCGCAGTTGCTGAATGGCGCGACCCAGTGCTCCAACGGTTGCACGGTCGGCCGTCTGCTGACCGACCAGTTGCTGCTGCGCCTCGGCCAGTCGCTGCAATCGGTGCGTCACCAGCCACAAGCCGGCCACGCAGCCGCAGCCCATGACACTGGCGCCGACCATGACGAGCAGTTCGGGGGCCATCAGACCAAGGCTCCGATGCGGCCCAGGACCGCCTGGACGTCCAGCACCATCAACGGGTAGTCCTTGCGCTGGAAGACGCCCGCCACGGGCAGGGCTTCCTTGGAATCCGCCACCTTCGGCGCTGGCTCGAAAAGCCGGTCGGGCGCGTTCCACACATCGCCGACCGCATCAACCGTGAGCCCCACCGGCTCACCCGTGATGTCGGTGACGAGTACGCGCTGCTGCTCGCTGGGCTCCGGTACGGGCCTGTTGAGCATGGTGTGCAGCGACAACACGGTGACAATCGCGCCACGCAGATTAATGACACCCAGCATCCAGTTCGGCGCGCCCGGCACGGGTGTCGGTTCGCAGGGCCTGAGAATCTCCCGAATCTGGTCGATCTCGATGGCGTAGCGGTTCTCGAGCAGGCTGAAGGTCAGCCAGCGCGTGGTGGGTTCCGGGGCCTCGGCCTCGATATCAACCGCGGTCTGGAACAGTTTTTCCATCAGGGCTGGGCTGGACATCTCAAACGCCTTCGCGTGAATCTCGGGCCTGTGGTGCAGGATTCGGACCGCGCCGACCGGAGCCGCCGGCTTCCAGGTCGCCGCCCCGTCTGGCCATGGTCGAGGCGCTGGGTCTGCCCCCCGCCGCGCCCGGCGTCTCACCGATCACCAGCACCACGCGCCGATTCCGTGCCCGGCCCGCGCCACTGCTGTTGTCAGCAATCGGCTGGAATTCCCCGTATCCCTGCACACTTAGACGCGCCGGACCGATGCCGCTGTCGGTGAGCAGGCGGACCACACTGACCGCACGTGCAGCCGACAACTCCCAGTTGGATGGAAAACGAAGGGTGCGGATCGGCTCGTTGTCCGTGTGGCCTTCCACGGTGATGCCGTTGGGATAAGGCGTCAGAATTCCGGCGAGGTGGCGGATCAACGTCTCCGCCTCCGTCGAGATTTCGGCAACACCGCTGGCAAACAGCAGGTCCGCATCCAGTTCGACCTCCAACCCCTTGGCCGTTCGCTTGACGAAGACCTGCTCCGAAAAGATCCGGCGGCGCAAATCACGCACGACGGCTTCCTCCAGCAGATCCAAGGTGGTCACGCCCGGCGCACTGTCGGGATGACGCGTCGCCGGCTGAACGGCCGCAGACTGGGCAAAGGTGGGTGAATCGAATGCCGACGGCGACTCCACCAAATGCTGCCCCGCCTTCATCGGCGTGCCCTGGCTTAACGTGGGGTCGATGGTTCGCGGTGCGCCAGCAAAGGCGGCATTCAGGGCATCGGACAGCACGCGGTATTTGCCCTCGTTCGCGGTCGAGGTGGCGTACATCACGACAAAAAACGCGAGTAGCAGCGTCACCAGATCACCGTAGGGGATGGCCCAGCTCTCGGTGTTGGCGTGCTCGTCGATCGGCGATGAGCGGCGACGCGCCATTACTTGAAGCCCTGCAACCGGGACTCGATCATGCTCGGGTGTTCGCCATCGGCGATCGCAACCAGCCCCTCGATGAGCAGCTCACGGTGCCGCGACTGCCCCGCCACCGTGGCCTTGAGCTTGGAGGCCATGGGCAGGAACAGCAGATTGGCCAGCCCGATGCCGTAGACCGTGGCGACGAATGCGGCGGCGATGCCCGCCCCCAGCTTGTCCGGGTCGCTCAGGTTTTGCATGACGGCCATCAGACCCATCACCGCGCCGATGATGCCCATGGTCGGGGCGTAAGTCCCCATGCCTTCGAATACGCGGGCAGCGGCCACATCACGCCCCTCCAGGGTGTCGAGTTCCACATCGAGTGCCGCGCGAATCTGGCCAGGCTCGGCGCCATCGACCAGCATTTGCAGCCCGCGACGCACAAAGGGATCGGACACCGACCCCACCACCGATTCCAGGCCCAGCAGCCCCTGCTGCCGAACACGCCGCGCCCACAGGACCACGGTTTGAATCTGGGCATCCACATCCTGCTTCGGCGGTCGGAACACCCAACGCGCCATGCCCAGGGCACGGCGGAATGTGTCGCCTGGGGTCTGGACCAGAATGGCAGCGATAGTCCCAACGATGACGATGACAAACGCCGCCGGGCTGACCAGCGCAGCGGCGCCACTGCCCTTGAGGGTGCTGCCCCCAAAAACGGCGCCCAGTGCTAGCAGCAAGCCTGCAATGCTCAGTTTGTCCATGCGTTGGGTCTCGAAGCCGGTCAGGGTTCGGGCGAATGACGCGGCGGAATACGAACCGCCTCTACCCGAGGTTTGTCGGCTTGGGCGTCAATTTCTTGAAGCGACCACCCCGATTGTGGCTCGATTCCCACACGGCACCGGCTCTGAGACACTTAAGATCATGTCTACGCTCCGACCCGCACGCTCAGCCGAATCCCCTCTGTTGTGGTCGCTGCTGCAGCGGTCGGTGCGGAGCCTGGCACCCGGCCACTACTCCGCCGAAGCGATTGCGGCCTGGGCGCCGGCGACCCCGGACCACCCGGCCTGGTCACGACGCCTCACCGGCCAGACCACGCTGGTGGTAGAGCGCCTAGGCCAGATTGCAGGCTTCATCAGCTACGACCACAAAGGGCACATCGATCTGCTCTACACCGACCCCGACCATGTTCGCTGCGGTATGGCCGGCACCTTGCTGCGCGCAGCGGAAGATGCCCTGCGTGCAGAGGCTCAGCCCCGGCTAACCACCGCGGCCAGCCGGGTTGCCATGCCCGTATTCCGCCGCCACGGGTTCGAGGTGGTGCGCGAAGAGCGGGTCCATCGAAACGGCGTCGCGATCTCGCGATACGCCATGGTCAAGCCCCTGCCCATGAAGCCTGTGGCGGACGGCTAGAACAGCTCCAGGTCCATGTCGTCCGCGCCGGCGGCTGCCGGCTGTGCGGCAGGCATGGGTGGCGGTGCGGACCGGGGCGCCGAGTAGGCCGGTGAAACCTGTTTGAGCAGACCGGGCAGATCGAGCACCAGGGCGATGCCACCATCGCCGGTGACACTGGCCCCGGCGATGCCAGCCAATCCGCCCATCATCTTGCCCAAAGGCTTGACGACGATCTCTTCGCGGCCCGGTACATCGTCGACGAGCAGCGCGCGGCGTTCGCGGCCCACATCGACAATCACGCAATGCTGCTGATCGGCGGCAGATGGCCGCCCGACCCAGTGTTCCATGCGCACCAGCGCGATGACGTCTTCCTCGCGGCGCAAGACCTCGCGACTGCCCATGCACTCGACACGGGTGCTGTCGAAACGCGAGACATCCTCAATCGCGGTCACGGGTATGGCGAACTCGCGGCCGCTCACCGTCACCATCAACGCCGGCAGAATCGCCAGGGTCAGAGGCAGTCTGATCAGGAACGCCGACCCCTCGCCGACTTCGGACGTGATCTCCACACTGCCATTGAGTTCGACAATCTTGGAGCGGACAACATCCATGCCCACACCGCGCCCCGAGACTTCGGAGACGGCATCACGGGTGGAAAACCCGGGCTGAAAAATCAGATCCAGGCATTCCTGACCGTCCAGGCGCGCCGCCGATTCGCGATCAATCACGCCTTTCTCGATTGCCTTGGCGCGAATCACGGACGGATCGATACCGGCGCCGTCGTCGCGAATTTCGATGTGGATGTGGTCACCGACCTGCTGCGCGGCCAGCGTCAAGCGCCCCACTTCGGGCTTGCGCGCGGCCAGGCGCTCGGCCGGCATTTCGATACCGTGATCCACCGCGTTGCGCACCAGATGGACCAGCGGCTCGGACAGCGACTCGACCAGCGTGCGGTCCAGTTCGGTGTCCTCGCCTTCCAGCACAACCTCGATCTTCTTGTTCAAGGTCCGCGACAGGTCGCGGACGATTTTCGGAATTTTGGAGAACACCTTGCGCACCGGCTGCATGCGCATGAGCATCACCGAGCTTTGCAGGCCGGTGGTCACCTGGTCCAGGTGGCCCAGGGTGCGGTCGAGCAGCGGATCGTCAACGGATTCTCGCAGGCGCTTGAGCCGGTTTCGCACCAGCACCAGTTCGCCGACCTGATTGACCACGGCGTCCAGCCGGTCCGTATCGATGCGGATGGACGTCTCCACCCGCGCCTTCTTTGGCGCTTGATCAGCCGGTTTGGCCGCGGGGGCTGCGGCCGCTCGCGGCGCAGCTGCAACAGGCGCAGCCGCGGGCGTCGACGGCTCAGCGGGCGCTGCGGCCGGCGGTGCTGCGGGCTCGTTGCCGTGGAAGGCATCAAGCAAGGCCTCGAAGTCATCATCGCTGATCGGCTCGCCGGTCTCTTCACCGAGAATCGCATCGACATCCACTTCGCGCTTGGCGCTACCGGCCGCAGCCGGCTCCGAGCCGTGAAAGGCGGCTCGCAAGGCCTCGAAATCATCATCGCTAATGGGTTCGCCGGTTTCCTCACCGAGAATGGCATCCACGTCCACCGCTGGCTCGGGAACGGGCTCGGCCTGCGGCTCGGGTGCGGGCGGAGACTCCCCGCGGCAGGCAGCTTCCAGCGATGCAATCAGTGCCGGATCGGCAGGCGTGATCGCCTCGCCATTGGATAACTCGGCCAGTGCTTGGTCCAGCCAGCTGACGCTTTGTGAAATGCCGTCGATGATCTCGGGGCTGATGTCCAGGGCCCCCTTGCGCACGGCGCCCATGAGCTCCTCAGCCGCGTGGCAGAGATCCACCATGGGCTGGATTTCGAGAAACCCGGCACTGCCCTTCATCGTGTGGAAGACGCGGAACAGCGCGTTGAGCTGCTCGGGGTCGGCGTCGGACTGTTCGAAGGCGACGATCTGCTCGCCGAGGGCATCGACCATGTCGCCCGCCTCGGTCAGAAAGTCAGCCAGCAGTTCTTGATCCATGGGTCGGCCTCTAACGACAGTGCTATGCGGCGCCACGACCCGGACCGGGTCGCCGCGCGCCTCTACAGTCCTAGATCGGCCAGCAGGTCGTCAGCTTGAGCCTGGGTTGATCCGTGATTGTCCAGGCCAACCAATGCTGGGCCTCCGGCGATGTGCGGTTCCGGCTGGGCACCGGCAACATCCAGACCCGCGAGGTCTAGCAGATCTGCCAGCGCGTTTTCCACGCCTTTGACCAACTGGATGACCCGGCGGATCACCTGTCCGCTGAGGTCCTGGTAGGCCTGGGCTTCGGCAATGGCGGACAGGTTTTTGCGCAAGCCGTCCACGGCGGTTTCGCCGGCAGCGGTGGCCAGCCCAGGTAGTTCGGCCTGCGTGGCTTCCACCAGGTCGAGCGTGCGGTTGGCGGCATCCTCGGTCATTTGCATCACGTGGCTTAGCCTCTCGCAGGCATCCGGCATGTCGCTGCCGGCATAACGCACCAGCCGCTCATCCAGCGCCAGCTGGTTCAAAGCCTTGGCCAGGTTGCGGCTCACGCACTGCAAACCGTTGATCACGCGGTTGGCCCGGTCCTCGTTGAGCCGGGCGACGATTTCGTGAAACTGGGTGAGGTCACCGGCATCCAGCGCCGCCGACAGCGCGGCCACATCGTCGCGAAGCGCCGCGGTGGACGCGGCGCCGGTCACGCTGCGGCCCGGTTGAAGATGCGATCGAGCTTTTCCTTAAGCGTCCCGGCGTTAAACGGTTTGATGATGTAGCCGTTCACTCCGGCCTTGGCGGCCTCAATGATCTGCTCGCGCGTGGATTCGGCGGTCACCATCAGCACCGGCAAACGCGACAGCGCCGGGTTACCACGAATCGCCTTGAGCAATTCGATGCCCGTCATCCCCGGCATGTTCCAGTCCGTGACCACGAACTCGATCCCGTTGCCGTTGGCACCCAAGGCGTTGAGAGCGCTTTGTCCGTCCTCGGCCTCGACGAAATTCGAGAACCCGAGGTCCTGCATCAGATTCTTGACGATACGGCGCATGGTCGGAAAGTCGTCGACCACCAGCACCTTCATGTTTGTGTCCATCTTGCTACTCCTGCACAACCCGTCTGTATTACTTGCCCCGATCCAGCCAGTCGCCCAGACGTGCCCGCAGGCGCACCATGGCCTGCCCATGAATCTGGCAAACCCTCGATTCGCTCACACCCAGCACGGCGCCGATTTCGCGCAGGTTCATGGCCTCGTCGTAGTACAGCGACATCACCAGCTGCTCCCGTTCGGGCAGCTTGGTAATGGCATCGGCCAGATCGCGCTGAAATTGAGCCTGTTGCAGCACTTCGGTGGGCTGGGCCTCGTTCGAGGCCACCTCGCGCAGGTGTGCGTCGTCCTCGGAGTCCACAGGCGTCAGGCTTAACAGCTGGCACTGCGAGGCATCCAGGGTGATGTGGCGGTATTCCTCCAGCGTAATGCCCAGGTGGTCTGCGACCTGCTGCTCGCTGGCTTCGCGCCCGGTGGTCTGTTCGATCTCCTGCACGGCGCGGGTGACATCACGCATCTTGCGGTGCACCGACCGCGGCGCCCAATCGCCCCGGCGCAGCTCGTCGATCATGGCGCCGCGGATGCGGATGCCGGCAAAGGTTTCGAAGGAGGCACCCTGGCTGGCATCAAACGACGCCGCCGCCTCCAGCAGGCCGATCATCCCGGACTGGATCAGGTCGTCCAGTTCCACGGAGTCCGGCAGGCGGGCGGCCAGATGCAGGGCGATCTTGCGAACCAGCCCGGCGTGCTGACCCACCAGGTCATGCGACCCGGCCCGCTCGTAGCTTGCGTAGGATGCCGCCGCGTTCATGCCGTCATCGCCATGTCAGCTCCGGGGCCGACCAGACGCTCCACAAAGAACTCGATATGGCCCCGCGCACCCCGCTGCGGAGCGATCTCCAGCAGCTTGCCCGCAATCTGCCGGAACGCCTGGGCCGAAGGCGCACCGGGGTAAGCATCCAGAACCGGACGCTGCTGCCGGGCACTGCGGACGATCTTGTCGTCCTCGGGCACATGGCCGAGGTAGTTCAGCGTCACGTCGAGGAACCGGTCGGCCACGCGGCAAAGATTGTCGTAGACCTCGCGGCCCTCGCCCGGCGTTTTGACCCGATTGGCGATGAGTTGCATGCGGGGAATGCCGCAGTCACGCGACAACACCTTGATGAGAGCGTAGGCATCCGTCAGCGACGCGGGGTCGTTGCAGACCACCACCAGTACCTCCTGCGAGGCCTGGCAAAAGGTCTGCACGCTGTTGGACAGCCCGGCCGCCGTATCGACAAGCATCACGTCGATGGGGTCGGTCAAACCGCTGAAGGCGCCGATCAGGCCCACATGCTCGCTGCGGGTCAGCTCCGACATCCGTCGTCGGCCAGACGACGCCGGGACGATTTTGAGCCCGTTGGGTCCTTCGATGATCGTGTCGGCCAGGGTGCACTTGCCTTCCAACACGTGTGACAGGTTGGCCGAAGGCTGCAGACCCAGCAGCACGTCCACGTTTGCCAAACCCAGGTCGGCATCCAACAACATGGTGCGGCGCTGGGCTTCGAGCATGGCCATGCCGAGATTCACGGCAATCGTGCTCTTGCCCACACCGCCCTTGCCGCTGGCCACCGCAAACACACGCGGCCCGTTGGCGGGTGGCTTGGTGGCCAGGCCCGCAGCCTGTGTGCGCTGGACGGCTTTTGAGGAATCAAGCAACGGCATTGGCGGCCTCCCGGTCGTAATCGCCTGGCGATGTCTGTGCATCGTGTGTCTTCGTGGAATGTGCGCGGGCGGCCTGAACGGCCCGCTTGATCAGATTTTCAGGACGCTCGCGGTGCAGGTCCTCGGGAACGGCCTGGCCATCGGCGACATACACCACCGGCAGGCGCGCCCGCGTCACGGACGACAACACCGCGCCGTGGCGCGACGATTCATCCAGCTTTGTCACCACGCAGCCCACAGGCCGGGCGGGTCGGAACGCATGAATGGCGCGCGCCTGGTCTTCGGGCTGGGTGGTCGCAGCAAGCACCAGCAGCGTGCGTACACGGCCACCGTCCACGCCGAACTGCTGCAAGCGCGTGGCCAGCTGCTGGTCCGAAGGACTCATGCCCGCGGTGTCGATCAGCACCATGCGCTTGCTGGCCAACCGCGCCAGCACCTGCTGCAGACCTTCGACGCCCGAGGCCGTCAGCACCGGCACGCCGAGCAACCGGCCGTAGGTGGCCAACTGTTCCTGGGCACCGATGCGGAAATCATCCGTGGTCACCAGGGCCAGACCTTCGGTGCCGTAACGGGCCACGTAGCGAGCCGCCAGCTTGGCCAGCGTGGTGGTCTTGCCTACCCCGGTCGGGCCGACCAGTGCGATGGCGCCGGGCGAATCCAGCAGATCGGCCGGCAGCGCCTGCATCTGACTGACAATGGTGCGCAGTGCCGAATAGGTCGCCGTGGGCCGGACGGCATCGGCCGGCAGCGTCCGAACGGCCGCCGCCGTCAGCGCATGCTCGAACCCCATGCGCTCAAGCTGCTGGGCCACGTGGGCATGCTCCAGGTTGCGAAACTCCCACGCGCCCCGGGCAATCTGCCCCATCTCGCTCTGGATGGTGTTACGCAGGCTGAGTAGCTCACGCTCCAGGCGTTCGATATGCGGGTCCTGCGCCCAGATAATGTCGGCCTTGGCTGGGCGGGGTGCCTGCTCGGTCAGCCGGGGCTCTTGTGCCGCTGCCGCGGAGGGCGAGGACTCGGCGGCCTGCGTAAACGGGTTCACATCCGGGCGACGGGCGGAGTCAGCGGCCGCCGGGCTGGCAGAGGCGGTGGCCGCTGCGCGATCCAGGGCCCCCGCGGGGTTGCCGGCAGGTGCTGCCTGCGTGTCCGCAGCGGTCGGTGTAGCGGCTGCCGGTGCGGCCGTCTGCGCCTCCGCGTCGTCGCCGCCGCGGCGCAACGCCTGCTGAACCAGTGCGGCGTCATAGTCGAGCGCCGCAACCACTTCGATTTGATCGCCGATGCGTCGGCTGGAGAGGATGACCGCATCCGGCCCCTGCTCCTCCCGCACCATGCGGAACGCTGCCCGCATGTCCCGGGCCAGATATCGCTTGATTTTCATATCAGGAGTAACCCCCACTTATCCGGGCCGCGGCGCCTCAGGCGCCCACCGAGCCAACCAGCTTGAGCTGCTTGCCTTGCGGCACTTCGTTGTAGGCCAGCACGTTGAGACCCGGGGCGGCGTAGCGCAGAAAACGCGCCAGCGATGATCGAATCGCCTGCGGTACCAGCAGCACGGGCGTCTGGCCCTGGCCCTGCTGGCGTTCTACCCATTCGGCGATTGACTGATGCATGCGTTCGGCGAGTCCCGGTTCGATGGCGGCGGCGTCTTGCTGCATGGACTCCTGCAGGAGCTGTTCCAGCGGCTGCGCCAGCGTCAAAACCGGCAACTCAGGCTCCAAACCATTGATTTGCTGAACAATTTGCTGGCCGAGCGCGACCCGAACATGGGCGGTGAGGATGTCGGGATCCTGACTCTGACGGGCCTGCTCCGCCAAGGATTCGGCGATTTGCTTAAAGGAGCGGACGGCAATGCCCTCCTCCAGCAGGTTCTGCAGCACCTTGACCACGACGGTCAGCGGCAACAGCTTGGGCACCAAATCCTCGACCAGCCGCGGGGAGCTTTCCGACAGGTTCTCCAGCAGGTTCTGCACTTCGTCGTGGCCGAGCAGCTCATGTGCCCGGCTGTGGATGATGTGGCCGATGTGCGTGGCCACCACGGTGCCGGGATCAACCACGGTCCACCCCTTGGACAAGGCATCGGTGCGCACGCCCTGCTCGATCCAGACCGCCTCCAGACCAAAGGCGGGATCACGCCCCTTAATGCCCTCGACCTGACCGAACACCTGGCCCGGGTTCAGCGCCATGAGCCGGTCGGCGTGGACGGATTCTTCCGACACCGGTACGCCATTGACGCATAGCCGATAACCGTTGGGTGGCAGCTCCAGGTTGTCGCGGATGTGCACGGCGGGGACCAGAAAACCCAACTCGTGCGTGGATTTTTTGCGAACGCCACGAATCCGACGCACCAGCTCGCCGCCCTGGCGGATATCCACCAGCGGAATGAGCCGATAGCCGACTTCCAGGCTGAGTGCATCGGTGGGCCGCACATCATCCCAGCTGACCTCGGCGTCCTCTGGTGCTTCCTCGGTCTCGGGCTGCTCGGCATCGACGGGCGCGGGTGCCTTGGCGCGCTGGTGCATCCACCAGGCCAGTCCGCCAGCCGCTGCGCCCAGGGTCAGGAAGACCAGGTTGGGCATGCCGGGGATCAGCCCGCAGATGGTCAGGATGGTTGCCGTAACGATCAGCGTCTGTGGCTTGGCGAACACCTGCGCCGTGACCTGGTTGCCCATGGATTCGGACCGCGACATGCGCGTGACCAGCATGGCCACGGCCGTGGCCAGCAGCAGGCTGGGCAGCTGGGCTACCAGCCCATCGCCAATGGTCAGCAGCGTGTAGTTCTGCATGGCGGTGGACAGGTCCAGGCCATGCTGCATCATGCCGATGCCCAGACCGCCGACCAGATTGATCAACAGGATCAGCACGCCGGCCAGGGCATCACCGCGCACGAACTTACTGGCACCATCCATGGAGCCGTAGAAGTCAGCCTCTTCGCGGACTTCCTCGCGGCGAGCCACGGCCTCATCTCGTGTCAGCAAACCGGCATTGAGATCGGCATCAATCGCCATCTGCTTGCCGGGCATGGAATCCAAGGTGAAGCGGGCGCTGACTTCGGAAATACGCTCGGCGCCCTTGGTGACCACCACGAAATTGATGATGGTCAGGATGATGAACACGACAATCCCGACGGCGTAATTGCCGCCGATGACGAAATTGCCAAAGGCCTCGATGACGTTGCCGGCCGCACCGGGCCCTTCGTGGCCGTTGAGCAGCACCACGCGGGTACTGGCCACGTTCAGCGCCAGTCGCAACAGCGTGACCACCAGCAGAATCGACGGGAACACGCTGAAGTCCAGCGGGCGCATCACATAGATGACGGCCAGCAGAATGCAGATGGACAGGGCGATGTTGAAAGTAAACAAGCCGTCCAGGGCAATGGGCGCCAGCGGCACCACCATCATCGCCAGCATCATCATGACCATCAGCGGCACGGCCAGGCCATTCTTGACGGCATGCACCAGCGGCGCCACGGCGGGCGGCAAGGCCAGAGATTTGCTTGGTTCGCTCATGCGTTAGTCCCGTACACCCAGATCAGGCAGTTCCGGCATGGGCCCTGAGTGCCAGGCCTCCAGCTGACGGATGTAGGTCAGCACCTGGGCCACGGCGCGGTAGAGCGTGCTCGGGATCTCGCACTCGAGATCAACCGTGCGATACAAGACCCGGGCCAGCGGCGGGGCCTCGACAATGGGCACGCGGTTCTCCTTGCCCAGCTTGCGGATCACGGCGGCGATGTGGTCCACACCCTTGGCCACCACACGCGGCGCGTGATCGCTACCGCTGTCGTACTTGAGCGCCACCGCGAAATGCGTGGGGTTGGTGACGATGACATCGGCCTCGGGGACGGCCTCCATCATCCGGCCCCGCGCGGCGGCCTGTTGCAGCTCGCGGATGCGGCCTTTGACCTCTGGCCGGCCTTCCGTCTCCTTGAGCTCATCGCGGACTTCCTGCCGCGTCATCTTCAGCTGTTTGGCGTGGTTGAACACCTGAAACGGCGCATCCACCATCGCGATCAGGAACAGGCCGATGCACAGCGGGATCAGCACGAAAATCGCCGACTGCATGCCGCCGGCTATCGCGTTATTGACGGGCTGGACCGCCAGCGCCAATAACTCGTCGGTTTCGCCCTTGAGGTAGAGCACCGCGATCCCGCCCAACACCGCTGTCTTGGCTAGCGCCTTGCCCAGCTCCATCAGCGCGTTCAGCGAGAACAGCCGGCCGATGCCCTTAATCGGATTGAGGCGCGACATATCCGGGATTAACGCCTGGCCGCTCAGCGACCAGCCTCCGAGCAGAATCGGCCCAGCAAAGGCGGCCACCATGCAAATCGCCAAAAACGGGGCGATGATCCAGTGGGCATCCACCCAGGCGGAAGACAGCGAATCGAACATCGGGCGGCTGTGGATCGTCTGCGCATCCAGGCTGAGCAAGCCCTGCATCCACAGCGAAAAGCGCTGGGCTGTCCAGCCGCCTAGCGTCAAGATTCCGATACCCGCCGAGCCCACGACAACCAGCGTCGTCAATTCTTTGGAGCGGGCAATCTGCCCCTTCTTGCGCGCGTCCCTAAGGCGTTTGGGGGTCGCCTTTTCGGTCTTCTCCTGGGAACTGCTGTTCTCTGCCATCGGGGTTTGCCTGCGGGGTTGCTGACCTGCGCACTGCGCAATCAGCCCCCTCCTGCAAGTGGCGGGCCTGGGCGAATGCCCTGTGACGGCCGCTGGGGCGACGGCAACCCGACGGTTGCGTCGTCGGCCTGTAGGGGCGCCAACCCGGCCCGGGTTTCTGCGGCCATCTGCGTCGGCACACACCACAGGCAGTGACGGCTGAGCCAGCCGGTCTCACGGTCGGCGCCCGGACCCCCGAAAGCTTAGTTCAGAACACCCCAGGGGTTGGCCTGGGGTATCGTGATGCCACCGACGACGCGCTAGGCAACCTCACTGCACAAGGAGCTGACCCGGATGACGATTGCGTGCACCTGCCCCTGCGGCCACACGACTATCGCGTTCTCGGGTGAGCCCGTCCTACGCGTCCACTGTCATTGCCGCATCTGCCAGAAGGTCTATGACGCCGACTATGCAGACTTCGTGATGTTGTCTGCACGGCAGATCGCCCGGCCGCAGGCATCAGACATCCGGTACGCCAAGCACCGCCCGCCGCCAGCGGTTCGTCGGGGCACCTGCCCGAACTGCGAGCATCCCGTGGTGGCGTGGATGCCACTTGCGCCATTTTTGGGCCTGGCATTTGTCCCAACAGCCAACCTGCCGGCCGGGGTCAAGTTGCCCGAACCAGCGCTCCATTCCTTCTACCATCGCCGGGTCAAACATGTGCAGGACGATGTGCCCAAGGTCGCTGGCTACTGGGCAAGCCAGTGGGCGGTGGTGCGCCGGTTCTTCACGGCCTGGTGGCTCCGGGGATCGCGCCGTGGCTGACGACCCCAGCATGACTGAAGCCGGCGCAGTCAACGCACACGGGCCAGTGCAGGCAGCCGCCGTGGCCGGCCCCGTACAACGGTTTGGAGACCGCAGATGACACCGGTTGAAGTAGCCGCTGAGCTGTACCGCCAGATTGCATTCAGCTCGTCGATTCTGGGCGGCTTTTCGCTAACGTTTCTGAGCATTTTGATGACGCAGGTGGAGGCTCGGACTCGGGTGTTCTTGACCGCAATCGGGGCGCTGACCACCTCGGTGGTCTTGCTGGTGGTCACGACGCTGGGAGCGACCTATACGTTGATAGTCGTCCAGCAGCTCGGTCTGACTTTCGACTTTGCCCAATGGCCATCATCGCTTTATCGAACCAAGTGGATCACCGAGCTGGCCTTTGCCTGCGGTGTGCTTTTGCTGGTCGGCGGTATCGGCTTGAGTGGGTATGCCAAGAGCCGCCTGCTCGGGCGCATTACACTGATTCCAGCATTACTCGGCACGGTGCTGTTGCTGGTCATTTTTGTGGGCGGTTGAACACGCATGGGTGTGCGAGCCGCTCATCACGCGCCGAGCACCTGGCTGGGCGCTCCTCCACCGTCTGGCCTGGCCAGGCTCTTCATGAGTGACTGCACAGCATGCTGATCCGAAGCTTCCAACCCAGTGACGAGCCCGCCGTCATCGCGCTGTGGCAGGCCTGTGACCTCATCCGGCCGTGGAACAACCCGCAGCTCGATATCCAGCGCAAACTTGCAGTCCAGCCGGCGATGTTCTTGGTGGCGGCAGCAGATCAGCGAGTGATGGGCACGGTCATGGCGGGCTATGAGGGTCACCGGGGGTGGATTAATTATCTGGCGGTCTCCCCCACTGAGCGTTTGCAGGGTATAGGTCGCCAGCTCATGCAAGCGGCAGAGTCAGCACTCAAGGCAGCCGGTTGCCCAAAAATCAATCTGCAGGTTCGTGACGGCAATGACGCGGCCTTGGCGTTTTATGAGCGACTGGGTTACGGCGTTGACCCTGTTGTGAGTTTGGGCAAACGACTCCTGGCGGATGATTCGCACACTGCGGATGTCTGACGCTGCAAACTGGTATTGCTCCAACTGCCTGGGCGTTTGTGGGCGACCGTCCACGTCATCGAATGCGTGTACGGGCCCATTTCGATGACAGCCGGCTTGCCTGGAGTCGGGTTTGACCAGCACGAAGGATCAACATGCGTGAGCAAGGGCGAATCACCCATTGGAATGATGCCAAGGGCTATGGATTCATCACGCCATCGGCCGGAGGCGAGCGCTTGTTCGTCCACATCAGTGCCTGGCCTCATAAGGGGCAGCGCCCCGCCGAGCAGGACGCGGTGTCCTTTATTCGAGGAAAAGACTCCCGAGGCCGCGCACGCGCAGAATCACTGCGGTGTGCGCGCGCCGCGGCCGTGCAACCAAGGCGCCAGACGAACAAGACCGGCCCCGTTGCGGTGACGGCGATTGCACTCTACGCAGCCGGGCTCATCGGGGGCATCGCGACTGGCCGTCTTCCCCTCTGGGTACTGGCGGCGAGCGTGGTAGCGAGTGTGGTGGCTTATGTCGCCTATGGCCTTGATCAGGCTGCAGCGCGCCGCCGGGCCTGGCGCACTCCGGAACGCAGGCTGCATGGGCTGGCGCTCGTCGGGGGCTGGCCCGGCGCGCTGCTAGCGCAACAACACTTGCGCCACAAGACGGCCAAGCCGGGGTTTCAACGTGTGTTCTGGTGCACAGTGCTTATCCACTGCGCGATGCTTGCGTGGCTGGCGACGCCCAAAGGCGCAGCCACGCTGCGCCAATTCATCACATCCGTCGTCTCATGATCGTTAGATGCTGGATTTCCTGCCTGATCCGCCCGGTTCAGGAAGCTAGGAGGCGGAGCCCACCAAGCGATGATGCTGGGATCTACGACCTCTCAAGTCAGTGCAGCATCAGAAGGCATCTGCGACCATAGCGAAGCCTTACATGTTTGTCCGCATGCTCGGCTGGGCGTATCTGGCGCTTTGCGTGGGCTACTACTTTGGGTTGCGCGCGTCGCTGGAGGGCCGGCGAATGATGGGGCCGATCTGGATGGGGCTGGTCAGCAACGAGGGCGCCTGCGTGTATCTGCTGTATTACGGCGCAACCGGTGCCTGGGCGCAGTGGGGTGGCTTTGTCCAGTTCATTGGCTGGGGGTCGGTCGTCGCCACAGCGCTGATCACCGCCGGCCTCTTCCGGTTTGGCGTACAGGGCCACGAACCCGTCGCAAGCTGACCAAATACAGCATTCCCAGTGACCGACATCCTCAAGGAAGACGCCTCATGACTCCTCTGCGCGGCCTGCTCATCATCTCAACGCTGGCCATCTACGGCTTCACGATGGCGGCGATCCTGTGGCAGGGACTGTTCTGGCCGGCCATCGCCGTTCACGACCTGATGGCGCTGGGCTGGCGCGCCCAGTTCGACTTTGATTTCATCGTCCATCTGCTGTTGCTGGCGACCTGGGTGGTGTGGCGGGAAGGCGCAGATGGTCGCGCCTATGTGTTCGGAGTTTTAAGCGTGGTCATGGGCGGGATGTTCAGCTTTCCCTATCTGCTGTACGCCATTTACAAAGCCCACGGGGACCCTCGGGCATTGCTGCTGGGCGTGCATGCACCCGCACCGACCCCTGCCAGGGTCCAGGCATGACGGTACAAGGCGAAGCCGACGTCGACGGTATTCTCCGGGCCGGGCGCGTGGTCGCACGGGTCCGCGACGCCATGCTCGATGCCATCGAGCCCGGCATGACCACCGCAGAGCTGGACCAGCTAGGCGCCGAGTTGCTGGATGGCTTTGGCGCGCTGTCTGCTCCGAGGGTGATGTACGACTTCCCCGGGGCGACCTGCATCAGCGTGAACGAAGAAGCCGCCCACGGGGTGCCGGGCGCGCGGGTGATCCAGGGCGGCGACCTGGTCAATGTGGATGTATCCGCCGAAGTCGGGGGTTACTACGCGGACACGGGGGCGACGATGGTCGTGCCACCCGCGAGCACCACCGCCACCCGGCTTTGCAGCGCCACCCGGCAGGCACTTGACCGGGCGCTGACGCAGGCCCGAGCCGGCGCTCCCATTAACGGCCTGGGCAAGGCCATCGAGACCACCGCCCGGGCGCACGGATTTCAGGTCATCCGCAATCTCGGGGGGCACGGTATTGGCCGCAGCCTCCACGAGGAACCCGACGGGATCGTCAGCTACTTCAACCGGCGCGACCGCCGCCGGCTCAAACGCGGCCAGGTTCTGGCCATCGAACCGTTCTTGTCCACCCGCAGCACCGTTGTCGAAGAAGCCGATGACGGCTGGACCCTGGTTGGGCATCCGGCCAATCGCTCGGCCCAATACGAGCACACCATCATCGTCACGGAAGGCCAACCGATCATCGCGACGCTTTCTGAGGCCAGTGCCTGAACACATTGTTTGACAGGAGACCGCATGCCACCGTCCATGATTCTGCATCACTACGACGATTCTCCCTACGCGGAGAAGATCAGGCTGATGTTCGGCCTGACCCGGATGCACTGGCAGTCGCTGCGTTCGCCCGCCTGGCCACCCCGACCGAATCTCGACCCGTTGGTGGGCGGCTATCGACGAATCCCGGTGGCGCAGCTGGGGGCCGATTTATTCTGCGATACGCGTCTGATCGCGATGGAAGTTGCCCGCCTGACCGACCAACCCGCGGTGGACCCCAGCACGGTGACCGGTGAGCCAGCAGCGCTCATGGACCGGGCCGAACACGAGTTGTTCTTCGCGGCGATCTCAGCGGTGCCCCCGGCGCGTCTCCTGACGACCATGCTGATGACCTTCGGCCCCTTGGGCATGGCGCGCTTCGTTAGAGACCGCGCCAAGCTGATGCGCGGCGGCACGGTCCGCCCCCCGAGCCAGGCCAAGAGTCAGCACATCATGCAATCGATGCTGACCGCGATCGAGAGCCGCTTGGAGGCAGCGCCATGGATCACCGGCGAGCAACCGGGTGTGGCGGATTTCGCCGTCTACCATCCGCTGTGGCTGCACGTCTTGTGCAGCCGCCGCCCCCTGGATGCCGGCCCCCGTGTCCAGCGCTGGTACCGCGCCGTCACCGAGATCGGGCACGGCGAGCGCAGCGAGATCCATCGAGACCAGGCCTTTGCTGCCGCGGCCGACACCGCCCCGCGTCCGTTGCCTGCCCATAGTGACCTGCCCGAGGTGGAACCCGGCCAAACGGTGCAGGTCGCGCCGGCGGATTACGGTGTGGTGCCCGTGACTGGCAAACTCGCCGCGGCCACCCAACACCGTGTGATTGTGCAGCGTGACACCCCGCAGTTTGGCGCAGTGCATGTGCATTTTCCGCGCGCGGGGTATGCCGTAACGGCCGTTTGACCACCCGCATCACAGGATGAGGCCAGCCCCATGACACCTGCCTTTAAACCCGGCCGCAACATGGCGATGAAGGTCCCGCCCCACGAATTCGAGGCCACGGTCGCGTTCTACCGAGATGTACTCGGGCTGGACGAACTGACCCCGGCGGGTGAATTCGAGACGCCGCGCTTTGCGTTCGGGGACAAACAGCTATGGATCGATTGCGTGCCTGGCTGCACACAGGCGGAGATCTGGCTGGAAGTCACCTCCGACGACCCCGCTGCCGCAGCGCAGCGGCTGGCGCAGGCGGGCGTGGTGCGCTGCGACGCCGTCGAGCCCCTGCCCCCGGACTTCAACGGCTACTGGATCGCCAGTCCGTGCAACATCGTGCATCTGGTCAGCGGCACGTCAGACGCTGCAGATACTCCCTAACCGCCGCTAACCGCTATCGCGTGTAGATCGCGCCGATCGAGTCCAGTGCCTGGTCCATCCAGTAGTCCAAGACCTGCTGCAGGGCGGGCAAGGCCACGTACATGGCCAGCAGCCCGAAGATCAGCGCCGCCGGCAAACCCACCGACAACACGTTCAGTGCCGGGGCCGACCGGCTCATGACACCGAATGCAAAGTTGATCAGCAGCAGCGCGCACATGGCTGGCAATGCCACCTGAATGGCGCCGATGAACATCGCCGTGCCCCACTGGGCCAGTGCCAGATGGGCGTCAGGTAGCCAGCTCACCAGCACGCCGGGCGGCCAGCCAAAGCTTTGTGCCGCCAGCATGATCAGCTGCACATGACCATCCAGCGTCAGGAATAACAACGTCGCCACAATGCTGAAGAACTGGCCCAGCACCGGGGTTTGAGCGCCGCGCAGCGGGTCGGTCATCTGCGCAAAGCCCAGGCCCATGCCCAAAGCGATGAGCTGGCCACCAAAGGAGATAGCCTCGAAGACCAGTTGCAGCAGAAAGCCCATACCGGCTCCGATGAGCAGTTCCTGGGCCACCGCTGCCAGCCACGGGATGGTCAGCAACGGTGGGGGCTCTGGCGTCGGCACCATGGGCAGAATGACCAGGGTCGTCGCCATGGCCGCGATGAGTCGCACCCGCGGCGAGACAATCCGCGTGCCGATAATCGGCGCCACGGCAAACAGCGCGCCGATTCGGAGAAACGGCCAGAAAAACGACGCGACCCACAGCTCGATTTGGCCGGCCGGAATCGCCCCGCCGAAAATCACTGGATCAAACCCAGCATCACCGGAATGCTGGTATACAACTCGGTCGTGAAATCCATCAGCATGCCCAACAGCCAGGGGCCGGTCAGCCCCAGTGCTGCCGCCATCGCAAACAGCTTGGGAATGAAACTCAGCGTCATTTCATTGATCTGCGTGGCCGCCTGAAACATGCCCACGGCCAGACCGACCACCAGCGCCGTGATCAGTAGCGGCGCGGCCAGCAGAAAGGTCAGGTACAGCGCATCCTGCCCCTCAGCCAGCACCATCTCGGGCGTCATATCGCAAAGCTCCCGGCCAGGGTGCCCAGCACCAGCGTCCAGCCGTCCACCAACACGAACAGCATGACCTTGAACGGCAGCGAGATCAGCATGGGCGACAACATCATCATGCCCATGGACATCAACACGCTGGCCACCACCAGGTCGATGACGACAAAGGGAATGAAAATGAAGAACCCGATCTGGAAGGCTGTGGTCAGTTCGCTGGTGATGAACGCGGCCGCCAGGACCGAAAACGCCACATCTTCCGGATTCTCCGGCAGATTCTCATCCCGCATGCTGGCAAACATGCCCAGGTGGTTCTCACGGGTGTTGGCGAGCATGAAGGTCCGGATCGGACCGGCCGCACGCTCCAGCGCCAGCTCGCCTTCCATGGTTTCATCGAAGTACGGCTGCACGGCCGATTCGTAGATCTCGCTGCCGACCGGCGCCATGACAAACAGGGTCATGAACAGCGCCAGCCCGAGCAGAATCTGGTTGGATGGCGTGGCACCGGTTCCCAGCGCCTGGCGCAGCAGTGCCAGCACCACGATGATGCGGGTAAACGCGGTCATCGACAGCAGAATGGCCGGTAGCAGCGTAATCGCCGTCATCAAGGCCAGCACCTGGATGGACAGGCTGTAGGCCTGGCCACCGTCCTCGGTGGTTTCCAGCGATATGGCCGGCAATCCGGCTGCCCAGCTGGTGCCGATGGGCAGCAACCATAGGGCCGCCAGCGGCAGGATTCGAATCAAACCATTCATTTTGCGCGGCCCAGCGATCGCTCGAGGATCGCCATAAAGGAAGGTGCGGTGGGCGCGGCAGCGGCCTCGGCTTGTGTGTCGACGGACAGGCCGCCCTCGACCGTGTCCAGGTGCCGAACCTGACCGGGCGCCACGCCCAGCACATAATCACGGCCACCGGCGGAGACAACCACCACCCGCTCGCGCTGACCCACGGCCACGCTGTCTCGGACCTGCAACAGCCCGCCGCGGCGCAGGTTGCCGCCGGAGACCCGACGCATCACCCACAGCACGCCGACGGCCAGCACCAGAACCAGCACCAGGGCGCCGCCCAGCGTGCCGACCTGCGGCTTGGGAACAGCGCTGCCAATCTCTGGCCGGGCGGGCTCAACGGTGGTCTGCGCCGCCGCCGGGACCGGCCCTGCTGGCGCGGCTGCACTCACCACCGTCGCGGCGGTGGCCATGTTGAGGGTCAGTTGCACGGGGTTTAGCTCAGCTTGCGGACGCGTTCGGCGGGACTGACCACATCGGTCAGGCGCACACCGAATTTCTCGTTGACCACCACGACCTCACCATGGGCCACCAGCGTCCCGTTGACGAAGATGTCCAGCGGCTCACCGGCCAGCCGGTCCAGCTCCACGACCGAGCCCTGGTTGAGCTGCAGCAGGCTGCGGATGGGCATACGGGTGCGTCCGACTTCCATCGACAACGTCACCGTCACGTCGAGAATGCAATCGAGGTTGAGTTCGGATTCATTCGCCGGTGCAGCGTCGTCCTGCAGCTCGCGCACGGGTGCGGTTTCCGGTCCGGCCTGCGTGGGGTCGTTGGCGGGTGTTTGTTCTGTCGTCATGGGTTCAACCTCAATGGACCTGAATCTCGTCGCGCACCGCGCGAACGAGCTTGAGTGCTTGGTTACCGCCGGCCACGCCGAACTCGCAGTCGTACAGCGGCACGCCTTCGGCAGAGAAATCGACGGTGTCGGGCATATCGATGGGGATCACGTCACCCACCTTCATTTTCAGCAGGCGGGACAGGCTCATCCGCACCTCGCAAAGCGTGCTGCTGATGTCGACCTCGGCCCCCAGCAGCTGTTGTTTCAGCGTCGCCGTCCAGCGTTCGTCACGATCGCCGCGGTCACTTTGTATGCCGGTATCCAGCAGGTCTCGAATCGGCTCGACCATCGAGTACGGCAGCGTAAGATGTGCCTCGCCCCCCTGACCGTCGATGTCGACTTCGAAGCGGCAGACCACCACGATTTCGCTGGGGCTGACAATGTTGGCAAAGGCCGGATTGACCTCGGATTGCAGATACTCGAATTCCAGAGGTAACACCGGCGACCAGGCTTGGACCCAGTCCTCAAAGGCGTGGTTGAGCAGGATCTGGATCACCCGCATCTCGGTCGAGGTGAACTCGCGACCTTCGATCTTGGTGTGAAAACGTCCGTCGCCACCAAAGAAATTGTCGACCACCGCGAACACCAGCTTGGGTTCGAAGATCATCAGCCCGGTGCCACGCAACGGCTTGACCTTGATTAGGTTCAGATTGGTGGGCACGAACAGCTGGTGCAGGTACTCCGAAAACTTGACCGTCTGCACGCTGCGCACCGTGATGTCCGGCGAGCGCCGCAACATGTTGAACAGGCTGATGCGGAAATAGCGGGCGAAACGCTCGTTGACCATCTCCAGCGTCGGCATCCGACCCCGGACAATCCGGTCCTGCATGGCCAGATCGTAGGTCCGCGCTCCGTCCGCACCGACCTCATCCGTGCCGGTTTCGACATCGCCATCTTCGACGCCGTGGAGCAGCGCGTCGATCTCATCTTGTGAGAGGACGTCGCTCATTGCATGACGAAGCTGGTGAAGTAGACGGCTTCCACTGCACTGGGCTCCCCTTCGGCTTCCAGCACACGGACGATTTCATTCAGCGCGGCGGTTTGCAGATTCAGCCGGCCTTCGCGGGTTTCCAGTTCGTTGTAGTCCTGGCTACCGAACAGCAGCAGCAAGTCATTGCGAATCACCGGCTCGTGCTGTGTCAGCGCGGCCGGCACGGCCTCGTCGCGGGTCATCACCTGTAATTCCACCTGCAGGAAGCGCATGTTGTCGCCATCCGACAGATTGACCACGAAGGCCGGGTCGAAGGCGTGATAAATCGCCGGACCCTTAACCGTTTCCTCGGCCGTCTCGGAGTCGGCGCCCTCTTCCGTCTCATCGCCTCCAGACAGGAAGAACCAGGCGGCACCACCACCGGCTGCCAGCAGCACGACAACAGCCACCAGAATGATGAACAGCATTTTGCCGGCCTGATGGCCCAGACCCTGGAGTCCGTGGCTAGGCGGCAGCGAGGAGGTAGACAACGTGGCAGGAGACATCTGCAAAACCTGGTCGAGTGAATGAACTGCCAGGTTGGAGCAAGCGATGTGCCACGGATTCTAAGGACGACCCAGGCTCGATCGATTCTTCTAAACAGCTGTTTTTACTTGAATTAACCCGATGATGATCAGGTGGCGTCGGGCTGTTGACGGGCCGGAATTAGGCCCCGCGACAAGAACCCGTCGTCAGGCCCAGGTATCCAGCCCATCGGGTCGGTCAGAACCCCGATTGGACGGCCCGGCGGCTGCTTTGGGTGACGACATTTTGTCGTTGCGGTCGGCGGCACCCTGTTGGGAGCCCTGATCCAGGGTCTGCTGGAAGTCGGATGGCTGCTCACCGCCAGAATCCTGGCGCACATCCACGTCCACGTCCGAGAAGCCAGCAGCATCCAGCGCCGCCTGCAGGCGGGAGGACGACTGCTGCAACCACTCCACCGCTTCCGGCTGACGTGCCGCGACGACCACGCGAACCTGCTGCTCCGCCGTTTCGACGGAAACCTGCAGCTCGCCCAAGGCTTCGGGGTGCAGGCGGACCGTCGCTTTTTGCACGCCATCGCGCAGTTGCAGCTGCAATTGCATGGCAAGTTGCTCGGCGTTCGCCACCACAGGCGCTGAAGGCAGCGCCCCGGGCACCGGCGTAACGGCAGCCGGAGTCGCCGGCCCCGCGGAAGACAACGGTGCCAGGCTGGGCCAACCCGTCTCAGCGGACAGCTCCCGGGACGCACTCGGCAGCAGACCTGCCGCCGTTGCCCCCGTCACCGCCATGGACGTCGCCGTCCGCGCGGACACGGGCTGTCCCCACAGGGCCTGCTGCGTCGTCGCTGGCAAGATCAGCGTGGACTGCGTCGCTGCCGGAGCCGCCTGGACCGGAGCCGTTTGAGCCTGAGCCGTCTGAACCGGTGTCGTCTGAACCGGTGTCGTCTGAACCGGTGTCGTCTGAACCGGGGTCGTCTGAACCGGGGTCGTCTGAACCGGGGTCGTCTGAACCGGGGTCGTCTGAACCGGGGTCGTTTGGACCGGGGTCGTTTGGACCGGGGTCGTTTGGACCGGGGTCGTTTGGACCGGGGTCGTTTGGACCGGGGCCGTTTGGACCGGAGCCGTTTGGACCGGAGCCGTTTGGACCGGAGCCGTTTGGACCGGAGCCGTTTGGGCCTGAGCCGTTTGGGCCTGAGCTGTTTGGGCCTGAGCTGTTTGGGCCTGAGCTGTTTGGGCCTGTGTCGTCTGAACCGGTGTCGTCTGAACCGGTGTCGTCTGAACCGGTGTCGTCTGAACCGGTGTCGTCTGAACCGGGGTCGTTTGGACCGGKGTCGTTTGGACCGGTGTCGTTTGGACCGGTGTCGTTTGGACCGGTGTCGTTTGGACCGGTGTCGTTTGGACCGGTGTCGTTTGGACCGGTGTCGTTTGGACCGGTGTCGTTTGGACCGGTGTCGTTTGGACCGG